>CAYPCG010000010.1:25294-35870 GCA_964409175.1 uncultured Burkholderiaceae bacterium | reverse complement strand
GGCTTTATCAAGAAAGCCTTCCGCAACTGATTGCAATGCTACAGACGGCAATCCGACAGGCGCAACACGACCAGCAGCAGCCCTCGGTCTGGGTAAAAGGGTCTCGTTTTATGCGAATGGAACGGGTGGTAGACGCATTGATCCACCCCACGGGAGATCCAGCACCATGCTGCTGATATTTTTTGACTGGCTAGAGCAGTATGTTCGTGCAGCAGGTGTCTTTAACTACATCACGCTTCGTGCCGTGATGGCGACGCTGACGGCGCTCGGGATTGGCTTGTTCTTAGGGCCTGCGGTGATCCGTAAGCTGACGGAGTTAAAGGTAGGTCAGGCGGTTCGTGATGATGGTCCACAGACACATCTCGTGAAGTCCGGTACGCCAACGATGGGGGGCGCACTCATTCTGTTGGCCATTGGCATCACCACCATACTCTGGGCGGATCTGTCGAACCGGTTCGTCTGGGTACTGATTGTTGTCACGATGGGGTTTGGTGCAGTGGGCTGGGTCGATGACTATCGCAAGGTAGTCAACCAAGATCCGCGTGGACTACCCGCCCGCTGGAAATATTTCTGGCAGTCCCTCATTGGTATTGTTGCGGCGATCTATCTTGCCTTCTCGGTTCCCGCGCAAAGCAATGCCCAGGCGTTAGAACTGTTCACGCAATGGGTGAGCAGTGGCTTCAATATGACACTGCCGCCAAAGGCGAGCCTGATGGTGCCGTTTTTCAAAGAGATCGCCTATCCGTTAGGGGTCTTTGGCTTCATGCTGCTGACCTACTTCGTGATTGTCGGAACCAGTAATGCCGTCAATCTGACGGATGGTCTCGATGGCCTTGCCATCATGCCCACGGTGATGGTGGCAGGCGCGTTAGGCGTCTTCGCTTATGTCACGGGGAATGCGGTGTTTGCGAAGTACCTGTTGATTCCGTATATCCCGGGGGCTGGAGAGCTTACGGTGTTCTGCGCGGCGCTGGTGGGTGCAGGCCTTGCGTTCCTTTGGTTCAACGCCTATCCGGCGCAGGTCTTTATGGGAGACGTGGGGGCGCTTGCGTTAGGCGGCGCGCTCGGGACCGTTGCGGTTGTGGTCCGTCAAGAGATCGTGCTCTTCATCATGGGAGGGGTCTTCGTCGTGGAGACGCTCTCGGTGATGCTGCAAGTGGGGTACTTCAAGTACACCAAAAAACGTTTCGGGGAGGGGCGACGAATTCTGAAGATGGCGCCGCTTCATCATCATTTTGAAGTGGGTGGCTGGAAAGAAACCCAGGTCGTGGTGCGCTTTTGGATCATCACGATGATTCTGGTGCTCGCTGGCCTGTCGACCTTAAAGCTTCGTTAAATCACGGTTGAAATTGAAACAAGATATCTGTCATCACTTATGAGTCGAACGAAACAACAGATCCCAGCCACACCCCCGTGTCCCGCTATTCCGATGGGTTTTGACTGGCGTGGCACACGCGCCTTAGTGATTGGACTAGGAGAATCTGGGCTGGCGACCGCGAAGTGGCTGCTACGCCAAGGGGCTGCAGTCACGATGATTGATAGCCGTGAGTCCCCGCCCGCAAGCGATGCGGTGCGCGCACTCTCAACGACTGGAACGCTGGATATCCATGTCGGCGTAGCCACTCCTTTTGCCGCTGATTGGCTTGACGGCATTCAGATGGTGATTCCCAGTCCTGGGTTGTCGCCCCATGCACGCCATAACAGTCCGATTGCTATCTTGCTTCAAGAGGCGCTTGCGAGAGATCTGTTGGTGGTCGGTGAGATTGATCTCTTTGAATGGGCAATTCATCACGCAGCCCATGCCAGCAGCCTAACGTCCGCAGGGTCGGATCTGGAGCTGCCACTAGAGCTACCAAAAGTGCTGGCCATTACGGGTACAAACGGCAAGACCACAACAACTCAGATGACGGTGACGCTGCTGCGTCGCGCTGGGTTTGATGCGCAGGAGGCAGGAAATATCAGCCCATCACTGCTTGATGCCGTGATGGATCGTGAAGATAAGAGTCGATTCCCACAGGTCTGGGTGCTTGAACTATCGAGCTTCCAGTTGGCGATCGCGAAGCATTTCCACCCGACCGCGGCAGCGTTACTCAATATCACGGAAGACCATCTGGACTGGCATCTCGATATGGATGACTACATTCAGGCGAAGGCACGCGTCTTTGGTCATGGCCTTGCGCCAACAGCGTCCCCGGTCTGCGCAATTATCAATCGCCAGGATGCTGCGGTCGTCAGGGCGGCGCAAGGTCAGTCAGAGCGGGTCTCGTTTGGACTGGATGTGCCAATGGGTCTTGGCGATCTGGGGCTGGTGGAAGAGGGCATCGTCTGGATGACGGTGCGCGATGCGCTGGATGAGACGCGACTGCATCGCCTGATGCCCGCCGATGCGCTGCGGGTTCGTGGTCGACACAATGCCATGAACGCACTTGCTGCGTTGGCGTTATGCCGTTCAGTGACACCGGCACTTGCACCGCTCCTTCATGGATTGCGCGAGTTCCGTGGGGGTGCCCATCGAACCGAGTGGGTGGGGCACGTTCATGGCGTTGACTTTGTCGATGACAGCAAGGGCACCAATGTGGGGGCCACAGTTGCCGCACTCACAGGAATTGCAACACCGTTGGTGCTGATTGCGGGTGGCGATGGAAAAGGGCAAGACTTTTCGCCGCTTGCGGATGCCATGCGCCGTTTTGCAACGGCGGTGGTGACGATCGGTCGCGACGGTCCAACCATCGGAGAGATTGCTCGCGCGCAGAACCTGGCCGTACACCCCGCGACGTCGATGGAGGATGCGGTACGTCAGGCCTATTCGTTGGCAAGTCAGCGAGGAGGCATTCCAGTGTTGATGTCACCCGCCTGTGCAAGCTTTGACATGTTCAAGAACTATGTTGCTAGGGCGCAGGCGTTTCGCGACGCCGTGACAGTCGTGGCCGAGGAGCAAGGCGTCACATGCTAGCGTCGGATCGCACAGCACCCATGGTCTCGATTGCGAATAGCGATCGTGCCTTGCTGTCGGTATTTTTCGGACTGCTACTGGTTGGCCTGGTCATGGTCTATTCCGCAAACCTGCCATTACCCAGCAATAACACCGAGTCGGTCTTCTGGCGAGGCATGCGCGGCCATCCGATTCATCTCGCCATTGGTCTTGCTGGAATGTTCCTGATGACACGGATTCCGACGAGCCTGCTGCATACCTTGTCGACACCGCTCTTTCTGGTCGGGGTGGGGCTACTGATCATCGTGGCGGGAATGAAGCTTGTCTTCGGGGCCGCGATCGTAAAAGACGGTGCCGTTCGTGCAATTCCGCTGGGCTTCTTTACGCTTCAGCCTGCGGAGCTGATGAAGCTATTTGCATTGTTGTTCGCGGCGGCCTATGTGATTCGTCGCCAAGACCGGATGCACACATTTGTGCGTGGCCTGCTGCCGATTGGCGCGGTGATGTCGTTGGTGATGATCCTGCTGCTGTATCAGCCCGACCTTGGATCCACGATTGTCATCATGTTGATTACGGCGGCCATCTTGTTTTTAGGAGGCATGAGTCTGCGTGTCTTTGTGCCGTTGATTCTGGCGTTGTTTGCAGTCTTTGCCGCAATGGTCTGGCTGACTCCTTGGCGCCTGATGCGGCTGATCTCGTATCTGAAGCCATGCGACCCTGACTTGGTCCAGACCACCGGCTATCAGCTCTGCGGTGCATTGATTGCCTTTGGGAATGGCGGTTTTCTGGGATCCGGTCTTGGCACGGGTGTCGCTAAGATGGGGCATTTACCCCTGCCGCACACCGACTTTATCTTTGCCATGATGGGCGAAGAGATTGGCTTTGTTGGTGTCACGCTGGTCATTCTGGCGTTTGCTTTCATTGTTCGTCGTGCGATTGAGATTGGTCGTACGGCGATGTCCCAAGAGAAGCTTTTCTCGGGGCTGGTCGCCCAGGGCATTGGCGTCTGGTTTGGTATCCAGACGCTGATTCATGCGGGGGTCAATACGGGACTTCTGCCGACCAAAGGATTAACGCTTCCGTTTATCAGTCACGGAGGCAGCTCCATGTTGGCGGTATGTCTGGCGATGGGCGTGTTGATTCGCATTGATGCCGAGAACCGTCAACTAGGACGAAAGGGGCCGACCGGATGATGCCTCGCGTCCTAATTGCAGCTGGCGGCACTGGTGGCCATGTCTTTCCTGCGCTGGCGGTGGCGCAAGCCTTACGCGGCCAGGGCTGGCACGCGGAATGGGTGGGGACCGACCGTGGTCTCGAGGCGCGTGTGATTCCTGACGCCGGCATTGGCCTGCATATTCTTCGGTTTACTGGAGTGCGCGGTAAAGGGTTATCCGCTTGGCTGGGGCTTCCCTTGCGGCTTCTCCGTGCGCTATCGGATGCCTTGGCGATTGTTCGTCATGTCCGTCCGTCCGTCGTTGTCGCCTTTGGCGGTTATGTGACCTTTCCCGTGGGATTGGCGGCAAGACTGAGTCGGATTCCGTTATGCATTCACGAACAGAATGCGGTGATGGGAACTGCAAATCGCTGGCTTGCACGGATTGCAAGTCGTGTGATGGTGAGTTTTCCGCAGACTCGTTTTGCACCGGGTTCTTCGATCCTGATTGGAAATCCTGTTCGTGAGTCGATTCTGAATCTTGCGGATCCCGCTGAACGTGCTGCTGATCGCACAGGAGCACTGCGCGTGCTCGTCATGGGCGGCAGCCTTGGTGCGACAGCGCTGAATCAGCATCTGCCGGGCTGTTTTGCCGAGGTCGCGCGTCAAGGTCAGCGTCTGACGATTCGGCATCAGTCTGGGCAAAAGGATCTTGAGATACTGCGTCAGCGCTATCGAGGGCTTGGGCTCGAGGCTGACTGTACGGCGTTTATTCGTGACATGGAGGCTGCCTATGCCTGGGCGGATCTCGTGATCTGTCGTGCCGGCGCTTCAACGGTGACCGAGGTGGCTGCTGCGGGGCTGCCTGCAATCTTTATTCCCTTGCCGTCAGCGATTGATGATCATCAGACGGCGAATGCACGGTATCTCTCGGATAGTGACGCGGCATGGTTGGTTCGGCAGGCAGACCTCACAGGCAATGCCGCGGATATCCAAGTGAATCCACTTGTGAAGTTACTCACCTCCCTGACACGAGAGACCTGTATTTCCATGGGCAGGCATGCCCGTACGCGGGCCATGCGTGATGCTGCAGATCATGCAGCTGCGCAGGTGGCAGGCGTGATTGGCCGTCATCATCCGGAGCGGGATTGATGAGACATAAGATCGAGACCATTCACTTTGTCGGGATCGGCGGATCGGGGATGTCGGGGATTGCCGAGGTACTCTTAAATCTCGGCTACCGTGTCCAGGGGTCGGATATTGCAAAAAATGCAGCGACCGAGCGCCTTGCCCAGCAGGGGGCAACGATTTTTATTGGGCACTCTGCTGAACATCTCGGCGCAGCAAATGCTGTCGTGATCTCAAGCGCAGTGAAATCGGATAACCCCGAGGTGCTGACCGCGCGGGCTCGTCGTATTCCTGTCGTACCCCGAGCGCTGATGCTCGGTGAGCTGATGCGACTGAAGCAGGGAATCGCCATCGCAGGCACGCATGGCAAGACCACGACCACGAGCCTGGTTGCCAGTGTGTTGGCACAGGCCGGGCTTGATCCGACATTTGTGATTGGCGGACGCTTAAATAGTGCCGGTGCGAATGCGCGGCTTGGACTTGGCGACTACATTGTGGCCGAGGCAGATGAGTCAGATGGTTCGTTCTTGAACCTGCTGCCCATGATGGCCGTCATTACGAATATTGACGAAGACCACATGGAAACCTATGACCATGACTTCGCCAAACTCAAGCAGGCCTTTATTGCCTTCACGCAGCGTCTGCCGTTTTATGGAACAGCGGTGGTCTGTCTCGATGATCCGCATGTACGAGAGATCGTGCCCTTCTTATCCAAGACGGTCGTGACCTACGGACTTGCTGACGATGCCCAGGTGCGTGCAGTGGATCTTCAGGACCGCGCCGGGGCGATGCAGTTCACGGTACTGCGAGAAGAGACGGCACCATTGTCCGTGCTGCTCAATCTGCCTGGACGACACAATGTTCAGAATGCACTTGCCGCGATCGCAGTTGCCACAGAGTTAGGGCTGTCTGATCAGGCGATTGTTGATGCTTTGAGAGACTTTAAAGGCGTTGGTCGACGGTTCCAGAACTGTGGCGACTTTTCATGTGCCCGCGGCGGACAGTTCACCTTGATTGATGATTACGGCCATCATCCCGCAGAAATTTCCGCCACGATCGCCGCCGCGCGAGGCGCCTTTCCTGGGCGTCGCATTGTGCTGGCCTTTCAGCCGCATCGCTTTAGCCGCACCCGAGATCTGTTTGAAGACTTTGTTCGTGTCTTGGGGGAGGCAGATCAGTTACTGCTTGCCGAGGTCTATCCCGCCGGCGAGGCGCCTATTGCGGCGGCCGATGGCAAGGCACTTGCGCGCGCTATTCGGGTGGCGGGGCGTGTTGAGCCTGTCTATGTGGAGTCAATTGCAGAGATGGCCGAGACGATTCGTCAGTTGACATCAAGTGGTGACGTGGTGCTCTCGATGGGGGCGGGTTCGATTGGATCGGTCCCTGCACAAATGAAGATTCTTTCCGGGGGTGGGGCGTGACCGAGCAATCACTACGCCAGTTACACCGACCCGATCCCAAGGCAATGGGCCGTGTGGCCGTGCTCATGGGGGGAATGTCTGCAGAGCGAGAGATCTCGATTCGGTCAGGCACGGGGGTGTTAGCGGCATTACTGCGTCAGGGTGTCAATGCGTTTAGCTTTGATCCGAAGACACGCCCGTTACAGGATCTTGTTGCCGAGAAAGTGGACCGTGTCTTTATCGCCCTGCACGGGCGTTACGGCGAAGATGGCACCGTACAAGGGGCACTCGAACTCTTAAAGATTCCGTATACCGGCAGTGGTGTGATGGCGAGCAGTATTGCCATGGATAAGACGGTGACCAAACGACTCTGGTCCACGATGTCCTTGCCAACCCCGGCCTTTGCACTGCTCACGCCTGGGTTTGATCCGGCGCATATCGTTTCGCAACTCGGGCTTCCGATTGCAGTCAAACCGGTCTCAGAGGGCTCTTCGCTTGGCATGACGAAGGTCACGCAGATGGGTGACTTGCTGCCCGCCTATGCGATGGCGGCGAAGTTTGATCGTCAGGTCATGGCCGAGGCATTTGTCTCGGGCCGTGAATTTACCTGCGCGTTGCTAGAGCTAGCACCCGGTGAGGTAATTGCCCTGCCAGTGATTGAGATTGTTGCACCGGAAGGGCAGTACGACTATCAGAACAAATATTTCGGGTCGGCGACTCGTTATGTCTGCCCTGCATCGATCGATGATGAGACCAGGCATCAAATGCAGTCAGCCTCTGTTGCGGCGTTTCGCGCCTTGGGCTGCTCGGGCTGGGCCAGAGCGGATCTGATGTGGGATGGTCAGGGCTCGCCGATGTTGCTAGAGATCAACACCTCGCCTGGTATGACCGATCATTCGCTGGTGCCGATGGCGGCCGCACAGGTCGGATTGGCCTATGACGACTTGGTACTGCAGATCTTGTCATCTGCGTCACTCAAACTGGAGGCACGCGCATGATCAGTTCTCCGTTGCGTGACGTCTGGCACTCCCCGGTCTGGCTGAACCGAATTTCAGCAGCGCTCTTTGCACTGTCCATCATGGGGTTTGCTGCACTAGTTGCGCTCTGGCTAGCGAACCGTCCGGTGTTCACTGTGAAGCGTGTCATTGTGGATACCCCTTCGGGATCGTTAAAGCATGTCTCGGCCTCGCAGGTGCAGGCGGCAGTGTTGGAGTCCTTGAACGGCACAGTGCTCTCGACCGATCTACAGATGATGCATAAGGCACTGGCGTCGATTCCATGGGTCCGCTCCGCCACCGTGCGGCGTATCTGGCCGAATCGACTGTTAGTCAGGCTTGAAGAACAACATGCGGTCGCCACTTGGGGCAATCAGCGACTGGTGAATCGATTTGGCGAACTCTTTACCGCCCAGGCAGCAGATCACGATGACCCCTGTCGCCTGATTCCGTTGTCGGGACCTGCCGGATCGCAGCGTCTCGTGCTCGAGCGTGCCGTGGCCTTAAGCCAGTGGCTTGCCCCGATTGAGAAATCGCTGACCAGCCTGACGCTCTCGGATCAATATGCCTGGACCGCAGAAGTCTCCGGAAACATGGTCTTAGAGCTTGGTCGTGATGCATTGCCGACGCCGGTGGAAGAGCGGGTCAGAAATTTTGTCAAGACGCAGGCCTGGCTGGCAACGCAGCTTGGACAGGCAAAGCCTGCTGCACAGCTGGCGCAGGCGGATCTTCGCTATGCCACAGGGTATGCGTTTCGCCCCGCGGCATCAGGAGCGGGCGCACCCGATGGCGCAACGCTTCCGTTGTGTATTGGAGCGCAGGCATGAACTGGTTTGAATTCGTTTAGGTGAGAGATGGGTTATGACACGAGAGTCTAAAAATCTAGTCGTCGGTCTTGATATCGGCACCTCGAAGATTGTCACCATCGTGGCAGAAGTTCTTGATGATGGCCGCCTCGAGGTAATCGGTCTGGGACAGGCCGACTGCGAAGGATTAAAGAAAGGCGTGGTGGTCAATATTGATGCCACGGTGCAGTCGATTCAGAAGTCTCTGGAAGATGCGGAGCTGATGGCGGACTGCAAGATTGCTGCGGTCTGGACGGGAATCGCTGGAAGCCACATCCGTAGCTTTAACTCCACCGGCATGGTGGCGATCAAAGATAAAGAGGTCTCCCCCACCGATGTGGAGCGGGTGATTGAGACAGCGACTGCAGTCAGCGTGCCGTCGGATCAACAGGTGCTGCACGTGCTGCCGCAAGAGTTCATGATCGATGGGCAGGATGATGTCCGCGAACCGCTGGGGATGAGTGGCGTTCGACTAGAGGTGCGTGTCCATATCGTCACGGGATCGGTAAGCGCGGCACAGAACATTGTGAAATGTATTCGACGCTGCGGCTTAGAAGTCAATGAGTTGATTCTGCAGCCCTTAGCATCTAGTCATGCTGTCCTGACGCAGGATGAGAAAGAGCTCGGCGTTGCACTTGTTGATATCGGCGGCGGCACGACAGATATCGCGATCTTCTCTGGGGGAGCGATTCGTCATACGGCAGTGATACCTATCGCTGGAGATCAGATCACGAACGATATCGCCATGGCGCTTCGCACGCCGACGCATGAGGCCGAGGCGATCAAGATTCGATATGGCATTGCCAAGCAGGCACTCGCCGATCCCCAGGCCTGGTTTGAGGTTCCGGGGCTTGGCGATCGCGCGCCACGGCAGCTCTCACGACAGGCTTTAGCCGCTGTGATTGAGCCGCGTGTAGAAGAACTTTTTTCTCTTGTTCAACAGGTCATCCGTGAATCGGGCTACGAGGAACTGCTCTCGTCAGGCGTTGTGATCACGGGAGGATCCGCCATGCTGCCAGGCATGGTGGAGTTGGGCGAAGACGTCTTTCTAAAGCAGGTACGTGTGGGCATGCCGGGGTATCGCGGCAATCTGTCCGACGTCATCAGCAATCCGCGTTTCTCGACGGCCATGGGCCTTCTAGAAGAGGCGCGGACGCAATGGATCCGGGGCCGCAAGGATGTCGTGAGTAGTGGGTCGTTCAAAGACACCCTTGCGCGGATGAAGCAGTGGTTTGTAGGGAACTTTTAATAACTGATCAGGAGAGTCACATGACATTCGAAATGTTTGAAACAGAGACCCAAGGCACCATCATTAAAGTGGTGGGAGTCGGTGGCGCAGGCGGCAATGCGGTCAACCATATGGTGAACCGTGGCGTCCAGGGCGTGGAGTTCATCTGCATCAATACCGATGCCCAGGCGCTTGCGAAGTCCAAGGCGTCGTCGACGTTACAGATTGGTGGCACCGGCCTTGGTGCTGGCGCGAAACCGGAAGCGGGTCGTGCAGCGGCCGAGGTCGATCGCGACAGAATTAAAGACGCGCTTACGGGTGCGCACATGGTGTTCATTACGGCGGGGATGGGTGGCGGTACCGGAACGGGTGCTGCACCGATCGTGGCCGAGGTCGCCAAAGAACTTGGTGCACTGACGGTGGCGGTGGTCACCAAGCCATTTAGTTTTGAAGGCGTGCGTCGTGAGAACGCAGCCGAACATGGTCTTGCGGAACTGGAAGGTCGAGTGGACTCGCTGATCATCGTGCTCAACGAAAAGCTTGAAGAAGTGCTGGGCGATGACATCACCCAGATCGAAGCCTTCGCGGCGGCCGATGACGTTCTGAATAATGCGGTTGCTGGGATTGCGGAAATTATTAATGTGGAAGGTCTGGTCAACGTCGACTTTGAAGACGTGAAGACCGTGATGGGGGAGCAGGGCAAGGCCATGATGGGAACCGCGACGGCCTCTGGCGAAGATCGCGCCCGCATCGCAGCGGAGAGCGCTGTGCAAAGCCCGCTACTCGAGGGGGTCGATCTATCTGGCGCTCGCGGCATTCTGGTCAACATCACGGCAAGTCGTGCGCTCAAGCTGCGCGAGACCCGTGTGGCGATGGATACCGTGCGTGCCTTTGC
>CAYPCG010000010.1:0-25194 GCA_964409175.1 uncultured Burkholderiaceae bacterium | reverse complement strand
AAGCAGGCGGACTAAGACTCGTTTGTCCGGGGGTGGTTTGATTAGGTGGCCCTGATCAGCACCTGATCCACCCGTCCCCCGGTGGTTTGACTGATGTTTTCTGGAGTGACCCTACTCTTGGAAAGGCCCGGTGCCCCCCGGGCCTTTCGTTTTTTTGGCATAGTGATTCTTTTCAAGAAGGAGTCAGACCATGCCGATTCAACCCGGACAAGCTTTACCCAACGCCACGCTCTATGAGTTTTACGATGAAGAGACGGGTGGCTGTAGCGTTGGTCCCAATGCCTTTCAGGTATCCGACCTGATCAAAGGCAAGAAGATCGTGATCTTTGGCCTGCCTGGAGCCTACACGCCGACCTGCTCGGCCAAGCACGTGCCTGGATTTATTGCGCACTATGACGCGTTGAAGGCCAAGGGGGTCGATGAGGTCTGGTGTGTCAGCGTCAACGACGCCTTTGTGATGGGATCCTGGGGCCGTGAACTGGGCGCTAAGGGCAAGGTCCGTATGTTTGGTGACGGCAATGCAGAGTTCTCTAAAGCCGTGGATTTGGTGCTGGATTTGACCGCACGCGGAATGGGCGTTCGCTCGAATCGTTATGCGATGGTGGTGGATAACGGCATTGTGAAGACTGTTGCTGTCGAGGCGCCGGGCAAGTTCGAGGTCAGCAGCGCTGAAGCCGTTCTCGCATCGCTTTAATTCACCATGCTTCGTCAGCGGACGCTTGCGTCACCGGTTACTGCGAAGGGCATTGGGCTCCATAGCGGGGTCCCGGTGCAGCTTTCGCTGCGCCCCGCGCCCGCTGATCATGGCATTGTGTTTCGGCGGGTAGACCTTGATCCGCCTCGAGACATTCGCTCCGAAGCGGGTGCAGTCGGTGACACACGGATGGCCTCGACCGTCTCTGATGGAGACATTCGGGTGGCCACGGTGGAACATTTAATGTCCGCACTCTCTGGGCTTGGCATCGACAACGCGATTGTTGAAATCAATGCTGCAGAGATCCCCATCATGGACGGCAGCGCCGCGACCTTCGTCTATCTGTTGCGATCGGCCGGCGTTGAGGAGCAGCGGGCACCGAAACGATTCGTGGAAGTCTTAAAGCCGATCGAGGTCCGTGAGGGTGAGAAATGGGCAAGGCTTGAACCGTTCTTCGGTTTTCGGCTTGCCTTTACGATCGACTTTAATCACCCTGCGGTCGACACAACAGGCCAGCAGGTGAGCATTGATTTTGCGGATACTTCGTTTGTGGACGATATTGCCCGGGCGCGTACCTTTGGGTTTGTCAGTGACGTTGACATGCTGCGCTCTCGGGGACTTGCCCTTGGGGGCAGCTTAGATAACGCCATTGTGATGGACGAGGTCCGCGTATTAAACCCAGAGGCACTTCGCCAGCCGGATGAGTTCGCCATGCACAAGGCCCTTGATGCGATCGGTGACCTGTATTTATTAGGCAAGCCGTTGATGGCAAGCTACACGGCCTTTAAGTCGGGCCATGCGCTGAATAACCTGTTGCTTCGGGAGTTGATGCAGACCCCAGGGGCCTGGGTCGAACGCACCTTCGAAGATCTACAGCATGCGCCTATCGCCTGGGCGCGGCAGTGGTCCTGGATCTAAGCAGTCTTTCAAGCGCACGACGTAGCGATTCCGAAGAGGTTTCTTTGGCGAGGCTGGCAAAGGCCACGCGTGCCTGCTCAGGAATCGGGGCGCGTTTGGGCTGCGGGCGGGGCGGGGTGGCAAGGGATTGCTGTGGCTGGGCCACGACCTTGACCTGTTGAATTCCAAAGCCCTCCTGGCGAAGCTTTTCGGGCCAGTCCGCCAGCGCCATTCGAAGCTTCACGGCCGCTGCCGCTGTTGTGGTGACCACGGTCACCTGACTGCCGCGGATGCCCCGCAAGGGGTCCCCCCGGCGCACCTGAACCACCTGGGGCATGAGCGAGGGGGCGATCTGACGCCTGAGGGCGTCCGTCAGGGCCTGACTTTCCTGCCAGGCGTGGTCGATTGCAGCCCAATCCGTGGACTGCGTCAGGGCCTTCTCAAGGTCTTTGAAGACAGGGGCTTTCATACCCCCCATGCTAAGATCTTTCGCCCATGATTGATCAATTTCTCAAGAAAATTTTCGGCAGCCGCAATGATCGGCTCGTGAAACAGTATGGCCAGCGTGTCGCGGCCATCAACGCCCTGGAGGCCGGCCTCGCATCCCTAACGGATGACGAGCTCAAGGCCAAGACCCAGGTCTTTAAGGATCGATTGGCCAACGGCGAGACCGTGGACCAATTGCTGCCTGAAGCCTTTGCGGTCTGCCGAGAAGCGGGCAAGCGAGCGCTCGGGATGCGCCACTTTGACGTCCAGCTTATTGGCGGCATGGTGCTCAACGACGGCAAGATTGCGGAGATGCGAACCGGCGAAGGAAAGACCTTAGTCGCAACGCTTCCGGCGTATCTGAATGCGCTCGCGGGCAAAGGGGTTCATGTGGTCACGGTAAACGACTACCTGGCCGAGCGTGATGCGACTTGGATGGCCAAGCTCTATAACTTTCTGGGGCTCACCGTTGGGATCAACCTGTCACGGTTGGATCATGCAGAAAAGCAGCTGGCCTATGCCGCCGATATCACCTACGGCACGAACAATGAATTTGGCTTTGATTATCTGCGCGACAACATGGTGGTCGATCGCGGTAATCGCGTGCAGCGAGGCCTGACCTATGCGATTGTTGACGAGGTCGACTCGATTCTGATTGATGAGGCACGCACGCCGCTCATTATTTCGGGCCATGCGGATGACCAGGTGGACCTCTATCAGGTGCTCAATGGTGTCCCGGGGCAGTTAAAGCCGCAGCCGACAGAAGATGGTCCCGGCGACTACTGGGTTGATGAGAAAGGCCGTCAGGTCTTTCTGTCAGAGGCAGGCTTTGAACGATCCGAGCAGATGCTTGCGGAGATGGGGCTGATTGCTGAAGGGGCAAGCTTGTATGACCCCAGCCATGTCTCGATCCTGCATCACCTGACGTCGGCACTGCGTGCCCACACCCTGTTCTTTAAAGACCAGCACTATGTGGTTCAGGGCGGCAAGATCATCATCGTTGATGAGTTTACGGGCCGCCTGATGCCAGGGCGCCGCTGGTCCGAGGGGCTTCACCAGGCGATCGAGGCGAAAGAAGGTGTCGATATCGAGGCGGAAAACCAAACGCTGGCGTCGATTACCTTTCAGAACTATTTCCGGATGTACGAGAAACTCTCCGGCATGACCGGTACGGCCGATACCGAGGCCTTTGAGTTCCAACAGATCTATAACTTAGAGACTGTGATCATCCCGACGCATCGTCCAATGGTGCGTCAGGATCTGCAGGATCAGATTTTTAAGTCCACCGAAGAAAAGTTCGAGGCGATTCTTAAAGACATCCAGGCCCGCCATGCAAATGGCCAGCCGATTCTGGTGGGAACCACGTCAATTGAAAACTCTGAGCTGCTCTCGGAGATGCTGCGACGTGAAAAGCTTGACCATCAGGTCTTGAATGCCAAGCAGCACGAACGCGAGGCGCAGATCGTTGCCCAGGCGGGTCGCCCCGGCATGATCACGATTGCGACCAATATGGCGGGTCGCGGCACCGACATTGTGCTCGGTGGCAACGTTGAGAAAATGATCGATGGTCTGATGGCCGAAGAGGCCCTCTCCGAATCCGATAAGACCGCGAAGGCAGCGCAGCTCCGCAGCGAATGGCAGCAGCTGCATGATCAGGTGATTGCCTCGGGCGGACTTCATATTATTGGTACCGAGCGTCACGAGTCTCGACGTATTGATAACCAGTTGCGTGGTCGTGCTGGTCGACAGGGCGATCCGGGATCGTCGCGCTTTTATCTGTCGATGGATGATCCATTGCTGCGAATTTTCGCCGGTGATCGGATGAAGTCGATCATGGATCGACTCGGTGTGCCACGCGGCGAGCCAATCGAGGCGGGCATGGTCTCGCGGTCGATTGAATCCGCCCAGCGCAAGGTCGAGAGCCGCAACTTTGATATGCGTAAGCAGCTGCTGGAGTACGACGATGTCGCGAACGAGCAGCGCAAGATTATTTACCGTCAGCGTAATGAGATTCTGGAGAGCGAGGATCTGGAAGAGCTCGTCGGCAGTCTTCGTCAGGGCATGATGCAAGAGATCGTTCGGGCCCATGTACCGGCCGAGAGCGTCGAAGAGCAGTGGGATCTGCCGGGGTTAGAGCAGGTGCTTCGGGATGAATGGCGTCTGTCGATTGACCTGTCGGGAATGGCCGCCGCCAATCACGAGCTAGACGACGAGGACATTCTGAAAGCAGTCGAGGACGCTGCCAACAAGGCCTATGCCGATAAAGTCGCACTGGTTGGGCGCGAGTCCTTCAATCCTTTCGAGCGCTCCGTGCTGCTACAGGCCATCGATAGCACCTGGCGTGAACATCTGGCAGCACTCGATCACCTTCGCCAGGGCATTCACCTGCGCGGTTACGCCCAGAAGAATCCGAAGCAGGAATATAAGCGCGAAGCGTTTGCGCTCTTTGAGCAGACGCTAGATCGCATTCGTCTCGATGTCACGCGCATGCTCATGAATGTGGAAGTGCAGACGGCAGAGCAGGTGGCCGAGGCGGTGCCGGCAGCGCCACAGCTCTCGGATGTGACCTATCAGCATGCCAACTTTGACTCGAATGCTGCGCTATCGGGAGAAGATCCCGAAGCCCTGGCCCTTGCAGCGCAGGAGCCTCCGGCCGCTGCGCAGGATACGACTGGAGGCGGCACGATGCGTCGCGATGTACCGAAGGTGGGACGCAACGATCCCTGTCCCTGCGGTTCGGGTAAGAAATACAAAGCCTGCCACGGCAAGCTCTGATTCTTGAGATGCCGGTCAATCTTCCGCTTCCGGTTGCGAGTGACCTTCACCTTGTAGCGGGCGTGACGCTTGGCGTGGCCTGCGCGGGGATTCGCAAACCTAATCGAAAAGATCTGCTCATTGTTCAGCTTGCCGAAGGCAGTACGGTCGCCGGGGTGTTTACGACGAATGCCTTTTGTGCGGCTCCGGTACGGGTCTGTCAGGAGCACCTGCGCGCCTCATCCGCGATCCGCGCCTGGGTGGTGAACACCGGCTGCGCCAATGCCGGAACAGGTGAGCGCGGCATGACCAATGCCCGTGCGATGGCCAAATCGGTTGCGGATGCGCTGAAGGTTTCCGAACAGACAGTGCTGCCGTTTTCAACGGGTGTGATTCTGGAAGATCTACCGATGGATCGCATTCAGGCCGGTATTCAGATGGCGCATCAGGATCTTGGAAAGTCTGACTGGTTATCCGCTGCAGAGGCGATCATGACGACAGACACTCAGCCAAAGGCGGCTTCTGTGCGACTGCAGATTGCAGGGCATTCGGTCACGATCACTGGCATCTCCAAAGGCGCGGGCATGATCCGCCCCAATATGGCGACGATGCTGGGCTTTGTCGCAACGGATGTCGGTGTTACAGCACCATTATTGGATCAGCTTATTCGTGATGCGGCAGACGAATCGTTTAATGCCATCACGATTGATGGTGATACATCGACCAATGACTCCTTTGTCATTGCGGCCACAGGGGCCGGTGGACTGCATTTCTCGTCTGCAGACGATACTGGCTGGCTAGAGTTTCGTGCAGCGATGATCGGGCTATGTCGTCAATTGGCTCAGGCGATTGTTCGTGACGGCGAAGGAGCGACCAAACTGATTACGGTGCATGTGGCCGAGGCGACATCCCGCGAAGAAGCGCGGCAGGTCGCCTATGCGATTGCGCATTCTCCGTTAGTGAAGACCGCGTTTTTTGCGAGCGATCCCAACCTGGGACGAATCCTTGCGGCCATTGGTTATAGCGGTGTGCCTAATCTTGATGTCTCCAAGATCTCGGTCTATCTGGATGACCTGCTTGTGGCCGAGCAGGGTGGTCGCGCGGCAAGCTACACAGAAGCCCAGGGACAGCAGGTCATGGCCAAGGCAGAGATTACGATTTCCGTCAGACTGGCGCGAGGGGTTGCTCAGGCGGTGGTCTATACCTGTGACCTGTCGCACGATTACGTCTCGATTAATGCGGACTACCGGTCCTAAGCGAATTTTTTCGAAGCGATTCCTTCATGGCATCTGATGCATTAGAGCAGTTGTTGGCACGGTTAAATGCTTATCTTCCTGCGCCTGCGGCAGCACCTGATTTTGCTGGGACGATTGCGTTTCGATGGGTTCGTCGTCAGACGCTCTTGGGGTATCTCTCGCACCTAGAGCCCGTGCAGCACTTTGCGGCTATTCGGTTTGCAGACCTTCAGCATATCGAGCGTCAGTGTTCTCTGGTCGTACAGAACACTCGCCAGTTTCTCGCGGGTCGCCCTGCGAATAACGTCCTCATGACGGGGGCGCGGGGCACAGGCAAGTCATCCCTGGTACGGGCCTGTCTGTCTGAGTTTCATCCACAGGGATTACGACTCATCGAAGTGGATAAGCAAGATCTACTCGATCTGCCGCGGATTGTTGAACTCCTTGCCGCTGCGCCGTATCGATTCATTCTGTTCTGTGACGACCTGTCATTTGAATCTGGAGACGCGGGCTATAAAGCGCTTAAGACTGTCTTGGATGGGTCCGTATCGGCACAGTCAGACAATATTTTGATCTATGCCACCTCGAACCGTCGGCATCT
Organism: uncultured Burkholderiaceae bacterium; assembly: GCA_964409175.1. GTDB lineage: Bacteria > Pseudomonadota > Gammaproteobacteria > Burkholderiales > Burkholderiaceae_A > Lacustribacter. The sequence continues at coordinate 18,527 of CAYPCG010000010.1, read as the reverse complement.
CATGCCCGAACACATGCAGGAGAATCTGCAGACGCGCTATGAGGCCAACGGCGAGATTCATCCGGGGGAAGCGATTGAAGAGAAGATCTCGCTGTCGGAGCGATTCGGTCTCTGGGTATCTTTTTATAGCTTCAATCAGCAAGACTATCTCGATATCGTCGCCCACTGGCTCAAGACGTTTGGCTGCACAGCGGCATCGATCGAATCGGCGCGCCAGCCGGCATTGCAGTGGGCGCTTGAGCGCGGCTCACGCTCCGGGCGTATCGCCTTACATTTTGCGAGAGACTGGGCGGGTCGGCATCCCCCAACGGTATGACCCAGCGGCTTGATGTGGCGGTGGGGATGTTGCGTCGATCAGATGGCGCAGTATTGATGGCCTCGCGTCCGATCGGCAAACCGTATGCGGGCTACTGGGAATTTCCTGGCGGAAAGTGTGAGGCGGATGAAGATTCGGTACAGGCCCTTCGCCGGGAACTGATCGAAGAGCTGGGCGTCAACATTCACAAGACTGCTTTTGCCTGGGTGCTAGAACATAACTATCCCCATGCGGATGTTCGGCTTCACTTTCACTGGGTGACGGACTGGGAGGGCGCGCCTCGCGCGTTAGAGCATCAGCAGTTGTTGTGGGTCAGGCATCAGGACGCCTGGCCTTACCCCGTGTTACCCGCGACAGTTCCGTTGCTTACTCGCGTACGCGAAGAGATGCCTGCCTAGAAGAGGCCCGTTTGGAGGGGCCCGCTTAGAAGTTGCAGAGTGTGAGCTGGAAGGGGATGTCTTGCTCAATCGTCTTAAGGTGCATTGAGGCATCCGGCTGACGAAATCGAACAGAGACGACGTACTTGTTGGCGCTGATCTCTGCAACCACTTCAGGTTGTTTGGGGACTGCGACACGAATCACCTGAATCTGTCGACCGTCCATCGATAGCTCGAAATATCCTTTTGCGGCGAGATAGGCCTCGGGCTGGGTGCCTTCGCGTAATAGTCGCAGCACAATTTCTACGCCATCAAATACAGGTTGTAGTGTTCCAATCCATGACTGCAACATCGTCTGCCGGACTTCTGCAGGTCGATGCAGCCAGACATGGAGCGAGGGCACGTCGAACTCACAGATGCCACCGGGAATGCCGAAGCGACCTTTGAGTAATTGAAGCCATTCGTGTTCTTGAATGTGTTGCCCCAGACGCGTGTTCACCGCAGACAGCGCATTGAAGATGGTCTGGATACGATCGAGCAGTTCATCTAAGGCTTCGGCAGAGACTCCTGGTTTGCCTGCGAACTGATTGAGTCGGCTGCGCTGACGCTCAAGTTCTTGCAACAGTTCTGATTTGATATCGCCCCTGCCGCCAATCAGATCGAAGAGTTCGAACATCGACCAGAGTGCCGCCTGATGTCCGTACACAGTCGTCTGGTGGGTGAACTCAAGACAACGCCGATAGAGACTTTCAATTCGCAGTAACGAGCGCAGCCGCTCGTTGCAGGGGAATTCAAAGGTCATCCACCCTGGCGGTGCAGGGATGGCAGATGAGGACATAACGGCAGACATGTCCGGATTATGAACGAATTAGGGCCTGATGGATTTCTTCGACCTGCTGAGCGAGGGTCTCCAAGCTGCCCTCGTTATCGATGACCAGGTCGGCCTTCTCTCGGCGTTCGGTTCGGGAGACCTGCGTGGCCATGATGGCCTCGACCGCCTCGCGGGTCAGGTGACTGCGCTGCATGACGCGGGCGATCTGGGTCTCTTCTTTACAGTCCACGGCGATGACTTGGATAGGGTTGAGCCGATCAGTCGTCAAGGATTGGGCGGCGCGCTGCCTTGTCTGTGCTTTTTCAAACCACAGAGGCACCACGTAGAGCGCATAAGGTCCAACTGCCTGTTGAAGGAGCGCCTTTGCCTGGGCAGCAATCATGGGGTGAAGAATGGCTTCAAGCCGCAGACGTTGCGCCGGGTCCGTGAAAACCATCGCCCGGACTTTGGCCCGGTCAAGGCTACCGTCGGAGGCAATGATCGTGTCACCAAATGCCTGCCGCAGGGCAGGGATGGCGGCCCCATGAGCAGCGGTCATGGCGTGGGCAATCTCGTCCGCATCGACGACGGTAATCCCTCGGTCAGCAAAGATTTGGGCGACCTGCGTCTTGCCGCAGCCGATTCCTCCGGTCAGGACAACGATGCGATCAGACAAGGCCAGCCCACCCAATTAATCCCGCGAGTGCGAGGGCAGGGCCAAAGGCAATCTGTTGTTGCATCAGCGTCTCTTCGGAGACGGGCTCGCCGGTTCTGATCAACCGGGCCCGTCGGGTCAGCCCAATCAGGATGCCAATAACGCATGCCGTGACCAAGACCATCGGAAGGGAGGGCCAGCCTAGCCACGCCCCCAGACCGGCAAACATCGCGAAGTCGCCTCGTCCCATTCCCGCTTGTCCCCGAACCCGTTCATACAGGGCAGCAAATCCCCAGAGTGCGAGATAGCCCACCACCGCGCCAATGACACTCGTGATCAACGCAGTGTCTGACGAAAATCCGTGAAAGACTAGCCCGCTGATCAGGAGCGACAGGGTCAGGCTATCGGGCAATAGGCGACAACTGAGGTCGGTCTTCGATAAGGCAAGCAGAAGACTGGCCATCAGTCCACAGCCCATCGCCACTGCGATGATGGCGATGACATTGTCGGTCGCGTCCCGTTGATAGACCAAGACCGTCCAGAGTGCGAGGCTCAGTAGTGCGGCCGCGAGGCGCCATCGGCCGGGTGTCGCAAGAATGGTGTTGCGTTCGGGCTCGCTGACCCATTGACGAATACTGACGAGACCGAATCGAAGCGTGGGCGAGAACGAGACGGCTGCAATGACTGCTGCAATGACGCCGCCTAACAACACCATGGACATGGCTAGTCTTGCGCCTCGTTCTCGTCGAGTTTTGGTCGAATCAGACGGACGCGACGAATGAGTCGGCCTTGGGTCTGCAGGATCTCGATCGGTACACCGCTAATTTTTACTGAGACATGCGCGTCGGGGAGATCCTCGAGCGTCTCCAGCAAAAGCCCGTTCATGGTTCGTGCCCCATCGACGGGGAACTGAAGGCCGAGTTGTCGATTGATGTCGCGAATCGGTGTGGTGCCATCGACTTCAACGGTGTTGTCGTCCGACCAGGCGAGCCCTGTGGGCGCAAGCCCCGGCGCATTCGTGGTGAACTCGCCGACCAGTTCTTCGACAATATCTTCAAGCGTGACGAGTCCTTCAATCTCACCATACTCGTCGACCACAATCGCAATCCGTTGTTTGTTCTCCTGGAAGTACTGCATCTGGCGAAATAAAGGTGTTCCGCTCGGAACAAAATAAGGCTCGATCAGATTTTCTCGAATCGTGTCTCGCGTCAGCGTCTCCCGAGAGACCAACGCAAGCGCCTTCCGGACATGCAAGATGCCAACGATATTGTGGATGTCGCCTTCATACACCGGCAGCTTGTTGTGATAGCAGGTCGAGAGCTGCTCCATTAAAGATTCCGGATCTGCCTCCAGATCGAGGGCCTCGATACGACTTCTCGGAATCATCACGTCATCAACCGTCAGTTCTTCAATATCAAAGATATTGAGCATGATGCTGCGATGTTTCGCGGGGATCATTCGTGTGGATTCGAGAATGGCCGATCGAAGTTCTTGCGCCGACATCGCCTGACTGGTGGGAGTCTCGGTTAACTTTTTGAGTCCGGTCAGGCGAAGTAGTCCCGAGACAAAGCTATTGACGACGATCACCAACGGGTAGCCAAACTTCACGAGGGGGGCCAGTACTAGACTCGCGGCCATGGCGATCGGTTCGGGTCGACTTGCGCCGACAATCTTGGGGGTGATCTCTGCAAAGATGATGATCGCGAATGCAACGCCCGTCGTCGCGACCGCTAAGACGGTGTCGTTATTGCCAAATGACTGAATGGCGAGTGCCGTGACTAATGCCGTCAACGCGGAATTCACCAGGTTATTTCCAAGCAAGATCGTGGCGAGCAGACGATCGGTCTGACCGAGCAGTCCGAGCACACGTTTCGCGCCACGTTTGCCTTGGCCGGCAAGATGTCGAATCCGATAGCGATTAATCGCCATCAGGCTGGTCTCAGAGATCGAGAAAAATCCCGAAATCAGCAGCAGCACCACCAGGGCAATCAGGTGGGTCCATAACGGTAAATCGTTCAACGCAGTGGTCGGTCAGCGCGCCTATCCAGCGGCTGCCAGAGTGGAGATATCGATAGCCTAACCAAGAATCAGCGAGTTTGCAGGCACTTCCCTAGGGAGCGGACCTTACTTCTTCTCGGCCGCCTTGGGATCTTTTTTCTGATCGCCGTCGGGGATGACCGCATCCGCAACAGCGCCGACGGCCTTGGCCGTGACTTTAACGCCCGTAGCGACCACAGAGACGGCCGCATCGGCAACCGTAATGACGGCACAGCCGGTGAGACCGAAGCAGCATGTTGCGATAGTGATCAGACGTAATAGCGACATAGTGTCGACCCTTGAGGAGACTGGGCGGGCATCGATGACGACTCGATGGTCGGGGTGAGAGGATTCGAACCTCCGACTCCTGCGTCCCGAACGCAGTACTCTACCAGGCTGAGCTACACCCCGAAATGAAGGCCGAAGTCTAGCAGGGATCCCCGGATTGACTGAAATGACTGCGTTGAAAGGGGGCGGTTAGCTGCGCCGAGAGACGACAAAATCAAGCAGTTCAATCAGTGCGGACTTGTAGGGAGAGTCGGCCAGTGGCGCAATCGCCGCCTTGGCTAGCGCACATTCATGGCGTGCGCTCTCAAGGGTGTAGGCTATGGCGCCGGTGCGATGAATCGCTGCGACAACGCGGTCAAAGTCTGCGGACTCTGGGTCGGTGATCGCCGCGCGGACCAGGGCTCTCTCTTCTGGCGTGCCTTTTTCCATGACGACGATCAGGGGCAGTGTGGGCTTGCCCTCTCTAAGATCGTCCCCCACACGCTTTCCGATTTCTGATTCTGTCCCCGCATAGTCCAGGGCGTCATCAATGAGCTGGAAGGCGGTACCGAGATGGCGGCCATAGGCGGCACAGCCCTCGAGCAGATCGGGATCGACTGCGGCCAGAACGCCAGGGACCTTGGTGGCGGCCTCGAAGAGCTTCGCGGTCTTGAACCGGATCACGGTCAGATAGCGGTCTTCGGTCACGTCGGGGTCCTGGCAGTTCATGAGCTGTAGGACCTCTCCCTCTGAGATCACATTGGTGCTTTCGGCCATGACGGCCATGACACCGGGCGAGCCCACTTCCACCATCATCTGGAAGGCGCGGGAATAGAGAAAGTCGCCAACCAAGACACTGGCGGCGTTTCCAAACAGGACGTTCGCGGTCGGCCGACCGCGTCGCAACCCCGACTCATCGACCACGTCATCATGGAGGAGGGTTGCCGTGTGAATGAACTCCACCACGGCCGCCATGACGGCCGCCCGTTCTGAATTCAGTAGGTTTGAGCGCTTTCCGCTCTTATGTAAGTGAGCACTTAGTGCCCCCGAAACCATTAATAATATTGCTGGCCTTACCCGCTTACCACCGCTTTGAATGATGTACTCTGAGATCTGACTAATCAGCACGACATCGGACGAAAGACGGTCTCGGATGACCTGATCGACCTGGGCCATCTCGGCGGTCACGACCGACTGAGGACCACTCTGGTGGTGGTCCATCGGAGGAATTGGGGGGGTTGGGGCGTTCACCAATCAAATTATGCCACCCGGTTTCGCCGGCAATCTTGGCCCGCCTGTTGCGGACATTAATTGACAGAAACTAGCGAAAGCCCTACATTAGAGGGTTTCCGCAAAGCCATTCCAAGAAGGCAAGAACACCATGTACGCCGTAATTAAGACCGGTGGTAAGCAGTATCGCGTGACCGCTGGCATGAAACTCAAAGTAGAGCAGCTGACCGCTGAAGTCGGCAGCGACATTACCCTGGCAGAAGTCCTGGCCGTCGGCGAGGGCGCCAATGTGGTGGTGGGGGCTCCCCGTGTGAAGGGTGCATCCGTTCAGGCCACCGTGCTGTCTCAGGGTCGCCACGACAAGGTCCGGATTTTCAAGCACCGTCGTCGTAAGCACTATGCCAAGACCCAAGGGCATCGTCAGAACTACACCGAGCTCAGCATTAAAGAAATCATTAAGGGTTAAGCAAAGGAATCCTGCACCATGGCACAGAAAAAAGGCGGCGGCAGTACGCGAAACGGTCGTGACTCAGAAGCAAAACGTCTGGGGGTAAAAGTATTTGGTGGTGAGCAGATTGCAGCCGGCAGCATCATCGTGCGCCAGCGCGGCACCCAGTTTCATCCTGGCACGAACGTGGGAATGGGCAAAGACCACACCCTGTTTGCCTTGACCCCCGGTAAGGTTCAGTTCTCCGTTCGCGGACCCCTGAACCGTTCCACCGTGAGTGTTGTTAGCGAGTAACCCGGCCATTTGCCAGGTGGCCCGCAACGGGGCGATGGCAGAAGATCGAAGCAATGAGCCCCGCCATGAAGCGGGGCTTTTTGTTCCTAGGACGACCCTTTTGAATCAGTCATGAAATTTATCGACGAAGCCACTATCGAGGTCCATGCCGGCAATGGCGGCAACGGCATTGTGTCGTTTCGTCGTGAGAAGTTCATTCCCAAAGGCGGCCCCAACGGTGGTGATGGTGGTCGCGGGGGCTCGGTGATCGCAGTCGCCGATCGCAATATCAACACATTGATTGACTACCGTTACGCCCGACTGCATCGCGCGCGCGGGGGTGAGCATGGCCAAGGGTCTGATCGGTACGGTGCGGCTGCGGAAGATATCGTGCTGCGCATGCCCGTCGGGACCGTGATCACGGATGCCGAGACCGGCGAACTGGTGGCAGATCTCTCGCTGGATGGTGAGCGCTTGGTCTTGGCAAAGGGTGGCCAGGGAGGACTCGGTAATCTTCATTTCAAATCCAGTACCAATCGCGCACCACGCCAGGCGACCAAGGGGACGGAAGGGGAGCATCGACGACTGAAGCTTGAGCTTAAGGTGCTTGCAGACGTCGGTCTGTTGGGGCTGCCGAATGCGGGGAAATCGACGCTGATTACCGCCTGCTCAAATGCGCGCCCGAAGATCGCTGACTACCCATTTACGACCTTACATCCGAATCTTGGCGTCGTACGCACAGGCCCCGCCAAGAGTTTTGTGATGGCAGATATCCCAGGGCTGATTGAGGGCGCGGCAGAGGGAGCAGGGCTAGGGCACCAGTTTCTGCGCCATCTTCAGCGCACGCGACTATTGCTGCACCTGGTGGATATGCAACCACCCGGCTGGCCGTTGACCGATGACCCGGATTCGCTCAAGGCGTTGGTGGCGCATCTCGCGGAGGGGATTAAGGCGTTGGTCGCCGAACTGAAGGCCTACGATCCATCGCTTGCGAAAAAGCCGCGTTGGCTCGTGTTGAACAAATCGGATCTTCTTCCAGAAGAGGACCGCGAGGCGATTCGTAGTGCCTTAGCGAAAAAGCTCAGAACGAAGATGCCCGTCTATGTCGTCTCAGGGGTGTCGCGACAGGGCTGCGAAGACCTGATGCGTGAGATTCAGCAATGGCTGGACGCCGAACGCATTGCCCAGATTGAATCGGCAACCCCTGACGTTCGATTCCTCGAGACACCGGCCGATGACCAGTAACACCGCTCGCGATCGACGACTCATCCGCTCGGCCCAGCGTTGGGTTGTGAAGATTGGTTCGAGTCTGGTCACGGATGGCGGCAAGGGCATTGATCCAGAGGCCATTGCACGATGGGCCGCACAGATTGCGGCCCTGCGCTCGCAAGGCCGTGAGATTCTTTTGGTCTCCAGTGGCGCGATTGCCGAGGGGATGAAGCGTCTTGGCTGGGTGAGTCGCCCACACGAAATCCATGAGCTACAGGCGGCGGCAGCGGTGGGGCAGATGGGGTTGGCCCAGGCCTATGAATCAGGGTTTGCTAAGTGGCGACTGAAGACTGCACAGGTGCTCCTGACGCACGAAGACATTGCGGACCGACGGCGTTATCTGAATGCGCGATCCACGCTGAATACGCTGCTGAAATTTGGTGTGGTACCGATCATCAATGAAAACGATACGGTAGTGACCGACGAGATCAAACTCGGCGATAACGACACGCTTGCGGCCTTAGTGACTAATCTGATTGATGCGGATCTGCTCGTCATTCTGACGGACCAGGCCGGACTCTTTACCGCGGACCCGCGTCGCGATCCAGCCGCGACGCTAATTCACTATGGTCAGGCCATGGACCCCTCGTATGCGGGCATGGCCGGTGGTGCGGGGTCGCTGATTGGAAAGGGCGGTATGGCAACCAAGGTGCTCGCCGCGCAGCGCGCAGCCCGAAGTGGTGCGGCAACTGCAATTGCGAGCGGACATGAGTCAGACGTGTTACTGCGACTGGCTTCGGGGGAGGTGCTGGGGACGCTGCTTGCGGCCGATATGGCCCCGATCGCTGCGAAAAAGCAGTGGCTTGCTGATCAGTTACAGCTCCGCGGCCAGCTCATGCTTGATGAGGGTGCGGTAAAGGTCTTGCTGGAGCAGGGCAAGAGCCTGCTGCCGATCGGGGTGCAGAGCGTTGACGGCGAATTCGAGCGCGGTGATGTCGTCGCCTGTGTCTCGCCACAGGGCGAGGAGATTGCTCGTGGGCTCATCAACTATGGCGCTTCGGATACCCGACGTATCTTGCGTCGACCCTCGTCGGAGATTGAATCCATTCTCGGCTTCGTTGAGGAAGCCGAATTGATTCATCGTGACAATCTTATTTTGTTGAATCGCGCTTAAGGTCGTTCACAGGCCGCCCCGCATGGGTGACACCTGCGGCCTGACTCACGCTATCGATCATGGCATTGGCCACGCTAATGCTCGCCTGGACTGCCTGGTCCATCGCCTGCGCAAACTGTCGGGTCGCGTCTTGTTGAATCCGCGTTAGCTCTTCCTCAGAAAAGACGAAGCGAGACAGCTCTGTCAGTGCTGACTGATAGACCCCGCGCTTAAACTCGATGACGGATTCCAAAGGGATCCAGAAGTCATGCCAGCGCCAGGCATCGAACTCGGGCTTCTCGAAATCGCACTTGAGTGTCACATCGGAGTCTTGGCCGAGCATCCGCAGCAGGAACCAGATCTGTTTCTGACCTCGGTAGTGACCGCGCCACTCCCGTCGAACCCAGCGATCGGGGACGTCATAGCGCAGCCAGTCTTGGGTGCGGCCAATGATCTCGACGTGATGGGGCTTTAATCCCGTTTCCTCTTCGAGCTCACGAAACATTGCCTGTTCTGGGTCTTCGCCCGCTTTGATGCCCCCTTGCGGGAACTGCCAGGAGTGCTCGCGGACACGCTTTCCCCAGAAGACCTGGCGACGGTCATTAATCAGAATGATGCCGACGTTAGGACGGTAGCCGTGCTCATCTAGCATGGGGGTTGCTGCTGCCTCGATGGGTTAGTTTTAATTCTAGAATTGAGGGGATTATAAGAGTCGACCTAAGGATTCTCATGCGGATTTCTCAAACTCATTTCCAGACCCTCAAAGAAGACCCCTCTGATGCCGAGGTTGTCAGTCACAAACTGATGCTGCGCGCATCGATGATCCGTCGTCTCGGGGCGGGCATCTACAACTATATGCCCCTGGGGCTTCGGGTTATCCGCAAGGTCGAACGGATCATTCGTGAGGAGATGGACCGCGCCGGTGCCATCGAACTGCTGATGCCGCTGGTGCAGCCCGCCGAGCTCTGGCAAGAGACCGGTCGATGGGAAAAGATGGGGCCGGAACTGTTGCGGGTAAAGGATCGCCACGGCCGGGATTTCGCCATCCAGCCGACCTCTGAAGAGGTGATCACCGATATCGCACGTCAGGAGCTCAAGAGCTGGCGGCAGCTTCCGAAGAATTTTTATCACATTCAGACGAAGTTTCGCGATGAACGCCGCCCTCGGTTTGGCGTGATGCGTGGCCGCGAGTTCACCATGAAGGACGCCTACTCGTTTGACCGCGATGTGGCCTCGGCGGAAAAGAGCTACGACAACATGTTTCACTGTTACTGCCGCATCTTTGACCGATTGGGGCTGACCTATCGGGCGGTGGCGGCGGACACAGGGGCCATCGGGGGGTCTCGTTCGCATGAGTTTCAGGTGATTGCCGACACGGGCGAAGATGCCATCGTCTACTGCCCCGAGTCCGACTTTGCGGCCAATATCGAACTCGCTGAAGGCGTGGCCCTGCTCAGCGAGCGCGCCAGTCCGACAGAGCCGATGGCACTCATTCCAACGCCCGGTCAGTCGACCTGTGCCGATGTGGCGACACTATTAGGCCTGCCGCTGTCGCGCACGGTGAAGTCGATTGTGCTGGCGACGGACCTTAAGAATGAGAAAGGCGATCGCGTCGGTAGTCGCGTCTTTCTGCTCCTGCTGCGTGGGGACCATGACCTGAACGAAGTGAAGGCCGGAAAGCTCGAAGGACTGAAGGACGGCTTCCGGTTTGCGACGGTCGATGAGATCGAAGACCACTTTGGCTGTAAACCAGGCTACCTAGGTCCGATCAACCTTCGGAAGCCGGTGACGATCATTGCAGATCGCACGGTGGCCATGATGAGTGACTGGACGACAGGCGCAAATCAGTGGGATCACCACTATCGTGGTGTGAACTGGGGCCGTGATCTTCCCGAACCGGATCGGGTGGCGGATATTCGGAATGTGGTCGAAGGCGATCCTTCGCCGGATGGTAAAGGTCGATTGGCAATTCAGCGCGGCATTGAAGTGGGACACGTCTTCTATCTGGGGACCAAATATTCCGAAGCGATGAAGGCCACTTATCTTGATGAGACGGGGAAACCTGCGCTGATGGAGATGGGCTGTTACGGTATTGGCGTGACGCGTATTGTGGGCGCAGCGATTGAGCAGAACCATGACGAGAAGGGAATCATCTGGCCCAGTGCGATCGCACCGTTTCAGGTGGTCGTCTGCCCGGTCGGTGCCGCGAAGTCGGAGATGGTTCGCGCAGAGAGCGAAGCGATCTATCAAGAACTGCTCGCGGCCGGGATTGATGTGGCCTTAGATGATCGAGATGAACGCCCTGGCGCGATGTTTGCGGACTGGGAGCTGATTGGTGTGCCAGTGCGCGTGACCGTCGGGGAACGATCGCTCAAAGAAGGTCAGCTGGAACTGTTGCGGCGTAAAGGCTTGGCGGGTTCGACCTGTGCACGTGGCGACATTGTTCAACAGGTATCCGCGTTACTTCAGGAGGTCTGATGACAACGCCAGAAGCCCCTTATGTGTTGCGTGATGATCGTGATGGTATTGCCACGATTACGCTAAACCGCGGCGATCGGTTTAACCCGCTGTCTGCGGGCATGATCATCGCGTTGACCGATGTCTTGAATGCGTTGGCACATGATCAGTCGATACGCGTTGTGGTGCTCGCCGCGCATGGACGAGGCTTTTGTGCGGGCCATGATCTGAAAGAGATGCGCGCGCATGCCAACGATGAGCAGTGGCTAACGACCATGTTCAACACGTGTAGTGAGATGATGCTCAAACTGACGCAGCTGCCGCAGCCTGTGATTGCGCGTGTGCATGGCATTGCGACGGCTGCGGGCTGTCAGCTCACCTCGATGTGCGATCTTGCCGTCGCGGCTGACACAGCAACGTTTGCTTTGCCGGGCGTCAACATTGGATTGTTCTGCTCAACTCCTGCGGTGGGCGTTGCGCGAAATATTGGCCGTAAACGCGCCATGGAGATGCTCCTCACGGGAGAGATGGTGGATGCCAAGACGGCCTTGGACTGGGGCCTCGTGAATCGCGTGGTGCCCTTGGATCACCTGGATGCCGAGGTCCACCGACTCGCCCATCTCATTCGGTCGAAGAGCGCTGCGGTGATTGCGCTTGGTAAGAAGAATTTCTATCAACAGATCGAGATGGGTCTCGCAGGCGCCTACTCAGTGAGCGGTCAGACCATGACCTGCAACACGATGATGGACGATACTGTTGAAGGGATTGATGCCTTTTTAGGAAAACGCGCGCCGAACTGGAAGCACTAGCGACGGCCAAAGCCACCCATGCCGCCCATGCCTTTCATGGCGCCGACGGCGCGCATCATCTTGGCCAGTCCACCCTTTTGCATCTTTTTCATCATGTCTTGCATCTGCTCGAACTGATTCAACAGCCGATTGACTTCTTGGACGCTGACACCGGCGCCCGCGGCAATCCGTCGCTTGCGGCTGGCCTTGAGTAGTTCAGGATGACGACGTTCTTTCGGCGTCATGGAATTGATGATGCCTTCCATCCGTGGAATCGACTTATCGGCCTGGGATAGATCTGCACTCTTTGCGGCCTGTTGCATCTGCGCCGGCAGTTTATCGATCAGCGAGGACAGGCCCCCCATATTGCGCATCTGACCGATCTGGGTCTTGAAGTCATTCAGATCAAAGCGGGCGCCCGATTTGAACTTCTCGGCCATTTGTTCAGCGGACTTGAGGTCAACCGTTTTCTGCGCCTGTTCGACAATGGCCAGGATATCGCCCATGCCCAGGATGCGATTGGCCATACGCTCGGCATCGAATGCCTCGAGGCCGTCAATCTTTTCGGATGTGCCGACAAATTTGATCGGACAGCCGGTGACGGCGCGCACCGAGAGCACCGCACCGCCGCGCGAGTCACCATCGACCTTGGTCAGCATGACCCCCGTCAACGGAATCGTGTCTTTAAACGCCGATGCCGTGCGCACTGCATCCTGACCCTGCATCGCGTCCACAGTGAACAACGTCTCAATTGGGTTGAGGGTGCGATGCAGCTCAGCGATCTCCCGCATCATCTCCTCGTCAATCGCGAGTCGTCCTGCCGTATCCACCAAGAGCACATCGTGCAGGTGACCTTTCGCAAAGGCGACGGCGGCCTTCGCGATATCGACAGGCTTCGCGTTTTCTGGTGTTGGGAAAAAATCGACGCCGGCCTGTTCGCTGACCAGGCGAAGCTGTTCGATCGCCGCTGGTCGGTAGACGTCGCACGAAACGGTGAGCACGCGACGCTTCTGCGTTTCGCGCAGCCATTTTGCGAGTTTGCCAACGGTGGTAGTCTTTCCCGCACCCTGCAGACCTGCCATGAGGACAATCGCCGGCGGTGTGGTGGCGAGATTGAGTCCGGGGCGTTGCTCGGACTGGGCTCCCGCCATCAGCGCGACGAGTTCGCGGTTGACGACGCCGACGAGTGCCTGGCCCGGCGTGAGGCTTGCCTGGACTTCTTCGCCCAGTGCTTTTTCTTTGACCTTCGCGATGAAGTCCTTGACAACATGCAGGGCGACGTCGGCATCGAGCAGCGCGAGACGGACCTCACGGAGCATGTCCTGGGTGTTCGCCTCTGTGAGTCGTGCCTCGCCTTTGATCGTCTTGACGACCCTTGCTAGGCGTTCAGTTAGATTTTCGAGCATGCTGCGCTACACTGCTTTCATCATGGAAACCTCATTCTACGGTGCCGCGTCTGGTCTTGCTGCCTTAGGCTATGCAGGCCTTGCCTGGCTGCATCGCAGGGCCTCTGCCGGGGCGGGCTCACCACTCTCATCGCGTGCAGGGCAGCTCGTTCTCCTTGCGGTGATTGCCGCACATGGGGCAGCGCTGTTACCGAACTGGTTTTCGCGCCAAGGGATTTATTTTGGATTTGCGACGTCGATCTCGTGGACGCTCTGGCTTGCCGTGTTGCTGCTCTGGGTGGAGTCCTGGTTTCAGAAGCTACCGTCGGTCACCCAGGGGATTTTCATGCTGGCGGCCGTCAGTGCGATTCTGCCGAACTGGTTTCCGGGGCATCTGCTCATGGGCGGTGTCGACGCGACATTTCGCGCCCACATGCTGCTGGCAATGCTGGCCTACAGCACGTTCACGCTGGCGGCGGCCTGTGCTGTGCTGATGATGGTGATGGAGCGTGCGCTGCACTCCACGAAAAAGATTGCGATTGATCAGCCGGCCTGGTGGCAGGGGATGCCGCCACTCTTGGGGCTTGATCAGATGCTGGTACACGTCGTGATGGCGGGCTTCCTGTTGCTCACGCTAACGCTGGTCTCGGGCATGATCGTCAGCCAGGGCATGGGCTACGGGCTAATGCGAATCGACCACAAGACGGTCTTTACGATTCTGGCCTGGTGTCTGTCGCTCGTGTTGCTGGTGGGTCGGCGCTGGTGGGGATGGCGCGGGCGGGTCGCGGCGCGATGGACGCTCGCGGGTTTCGTGGCGTTGCTGATGGCCTATGTGGGAACCCAGTTTGTCCTTGAGGTGTTACTGAAGCGCATCTGAGATCGCTTCTGCTTTTATGTTCTTCTGAAGAAAGTGACTCGGCATGTTGTGGCGAATTCTGATTCTCGTGGCAGCGGTGCTGGTGGGCATCTGGCTATTCAAGAAGGCCTTTGCGGGACGTCAGCCGCCAGCCCCTCCGGATCCATCAACGTCAGAGGGGCGACTCGTGCAATGTGCCCACTGCGGCACGCGGCTGCCGGCCTCGGACGCCCACTGGAAAGAAGGGCAGGCCTATTGCAGTGTGACCCATCGTCACCTTGGGCCTAAATGACGTGACCAGTCAAGACGGTCTGCTGCCGCTCGATTCCCGTGGCTGGGTAGCGGCCGGTGCCCGTTGTCTGGTGTCGCCCCATGCTGATTCGCGTCCGGAAGGCTGTCTACCGGATCTGCTGGTGGTGCACAACATTAGTCTTCCTGCGGGTCAGTTCGGCGGGCCTTACATCGAAGACCTGATGATGGGCAGGCTTGACTGCGATGCCCATCCGTCCTTCTCCGATCTCGCGGGGCTGCGTGTCTCGTCTCACTTTTTAATTCGCCGCTCTGGGGAGCTTGTGCAGTTTGTTGGCGTTGGTGATCGGGCCTGGCATGCAGGCGTCTCCGAGTTCATGGGGCGACCGCGGTGCAATGACTTCTCGATCGGCGTAGAGCTTGAAGGCTGTGATGACCAGCCGTTTGAGGACGCACAGATGGCGATGCTGGCGAGGTTATCGGCATCGCTATTACAGCGGGTACCGTCGCTTCGGTTTATCGCCGGGCACAGCGACATTGCGCCAGGACGAAAAACAGATCCAGGGCCCTGCTTTGATTGGGCGGATCTCATGACCAGGCTCGCTGGGCTGTCCTGTCCTTTGGAACGCCCCAGTACGGATAAGTTACGCCGTTAAGTTAGAAAAACCCCACCTCTCAAACAGGTAGATTTTTCGGTCATTCCCGGGGCTTTTTGGTCTAAATCCCGCGTCGTTTCTGGGGCTGAATTTTTCCTCTAGATCCCTGTTGGCTTGGCGGGGACGATGCGCCGCATCGTCGGGTTTCCCCCAGAAAAAAGGCTTGCCCGGGTTTTCCGATCGCTACTAGAATTGGGTCAACGGGGGGTCAAAACTACTAGATATAGTGTTTTTTCGCCTATTTTTTCGCGCAAGACGCCGCCGGTGTTCACCGGGCGGATCGGGCAGGCTATTCAGACAAGAAGAGGGAGAAATTCATGATGCAGTGGGGCGCAGAATCGCAGACCATGTCCAACACGCCGGTTCAGGCACCGGGAGGCTTTGGCCAAGCTGCGGATCAGCCCGCTGGACTTTCAGCGCAGGCGGGCCTCGCGGACATCAAGATCATTCGCCGTAACGGCGCGGTGGTTGGGTTTGAGCCCAGCAAGATCCAGGTCGCGATGACCAAGGCCTTTCTAGCGGTTCAAGGCAATCAGGGTGCGGCATCCGCTCGCGTGCGGGAAGTCACCGAGAGCCTTACCAATCAGGTCGTCATGGCCTTGCTGCGTCGACTCCCGGCAGGTGGCACGCTGCACATCGAAGATATTCAAGACCAGGTCGAGCTGGCGTTGATGCGATCCGGAGAGCATGAGGTCGCCCGAGCCTACGTGCTGTACCGTGAGCGTCGTGCCCAGGAGCGCGCCCAGGAGCGTGCACAGAAACAGACCACGACGGCCGACGGTAATGCCCCGACGATACACATGCTGGTGGACGGTGTTGCTCAGCCGCTCAACGTCGCCTGGCTGCGTGACATCGTGGCCGCGGCTTGCACGAATCTTGGCGATGCGGTCAGTGTTGAGGCGGTCCTCGAGGACACGCTGAAGAACATTTATGACGGTGTTCCTCGTGAAGAAGTCTACAAATCAACCATCCTGTCCGCCCGTGCTCTTATCGAAAAGGACCCCGCCTATGCCAAAGTCAGCGCCCGTCTGCTTCTGCACACCATTCGCCAGGAAATCATGCAGGCAGAGGTCTCGCAGGCCGAGATGGAGGGTCGCTATAAAGAATATTTCCCTCGATTCATCAAGAAGGGCATCGAGATTGGCCTGCTAAACGAGGAACTTTCCCGTTTTGACTTGGAAAAGCTGGCAGCGGCCATCGATTCCAACCGAGACCTGCAGTTTGACTATCTGGGGCTGCAGACGCTCTATGACCGCTACTTCCTGATTGATCGTAATGATCGGTTCAGCGGTGAGGGCCGTCGTATTGAGATGCCGCAGGCTTTCTTCATGCGGGTCGCCATGGGTCTGGCCTTGAACGAACTGAATCGTGAAGCCCGCGCCATCGAGTTTTATCAGCTGCTCTCTAGCTTTGACTTCATGAGCTCGACGCCGACGCTCTTTAACTCTGGCACGACCCACTCACAGCTGTCGTCCTGCTACCTCTCGACCGTTGCGGATGACCTGGACGGCATTTACGAAGCGATTAAAGAGAACGCACTGCTTGCAAAGTATGCGGGTGGGCTTGGCAATGACTGGACGCCGGTTCGTGCGCTTGGCAGCCACATTAAAGGCACCAACGGTAAGAGCCAGGGGGTTGTGCCCTTCTTAAAAGTGGTCAATGACACGGCTGTGGCGGTCAACCAAGGCGGTAAGCGCAAGGGCGCTGTCTGTACCTACCTGGAGACCTGGCACTTAGATGTCGAGGAGTTCCTTGAGCTGCGCAAGAACACGGGCGATGACCGTCGCCGCACCCACGACATGAACACCGCGAACTGGATTCCGGATCTGTTTATGCGTCGGGTGATGGAGTCGGGCGAGTGGACGCTGTTCTCTCCTTCGGATGTGCCGGATCTGCACGACAAATACGGCAAGGCTTTTGAAGAGGCCTATGTAGCCTACGAGGCGAAGGCCGATCGTGGCGAGATCAAGCACTTCAAGCGTCTGCCGGCGAGTTCGCTCTGGCGCAAGATGCTGACCATGCTCTTTGAGACGGGCCATCCCTGGATTACCTTTAAGGATCCCTGCAATATCCGCAGCCCGCAGCAGCATGTCGGCGTGGTTCACTCGTCAAACCTCTGTACCGAGATCACCCTGAACACCAATGATTCAGAGATCGCGGTCTGTAACCTGGGTTCGGTGAACCTGGTCAATCACCTGAAGCCGTCTCTGGGACCCAAGGGGGGTCTTGAGCTCGACTTCGACAAGATGCGCGCCACCATCAAGACGGCGATGCGCATGCTAGATAACGTGATCGACATCAACTACTACGCGGTCGCCAAGGCGCGGAACTCCAATATCCGGCACCGTCCGGTGGGGCTGGGCATCATGGGCTTCCAAGAAGCGTTGCACGCCATGCGCGTGCCCTACGCCAGTCAGGATGCGATTGACTTTGCGGATCGTTCGATGGAGGCCGTCTGCTACAACGCCTACTGGGCATCGACCGAACTGGCCGAAGAGCGTGGCGCGTATTCCTCGTTCCGTGGCTCGCTCTGGGATCGGGGCATTCTGCCGCTCGACACACTCAAGCTGCTTGCTGAAGAGCGTGGGGGGTATGTCGAGGTCGATATGTCCGCGACGCTGGACTGGGAAGCCTTGCGGAGCCGGATCAAGGCCTACGGTATGCGGAATTCGAACTGTGTGGCGATTGCGCCCACCGCGACGATCTCCAATATCGTCGGGATCTCGGCCTCGATTGAGCCGACGTATCAGAACCTCTATGTGAAGTCGAACCTGTCGGGCGAGTTCACCGTGGTCAACGAGTACCTGGTGCAGGATTTGAAGAAGCTGGGTCTGTGGGACGAGGTGATGGTTGCCGATCTGAAGTACTTCGACGGTAGTCTGGCCAAGATTGACCGGGTGCCAGCGGAGCTGCGCAACCTTTATGCCACCGCATTTGAGGTGGATACCCGCTGGATGGTGGAGTGTGCGGCGCGTCGTCAGAAGTGGATTGACCAGGCACAGTCGCTGAACATCTACATGGCTGGCGCATCGGGCAAGAAGCTGGACGAGACCTACAAACTCGCCTGGCTGCGTGGACTGAAGACGACTTACTACCTGCGCACGATGGGCGCGACCCACGCAGAGAAGTCGACCATCAGCACCGGTCAGTTGAACGCAGTTCCCGTCGAAGGCGGCGTTGCTGCGGCCGCTGCTGCTGAAGCAGTGACTGCAGGAAGCGATGTGAAATTCTGTTCAATCGACAATCCAGAGTGCGAGGCATGTCAGTAATCAACAGAAGTTGAACGCGTGGCAAGAATGCGACAGGCAACAAGTCGCATTCTTGAATTTATCCATTTTTTGAAAAAATGATTGCAACGTG
>CAYPCG010000009.1:0-36745 GCA_964409175.1 uncultured Burkholderiaceae bacterium | reverse complement strand
TCGCCGTCGGCACCAAAAAAAACATAAGATCGTCCGGGGATAGAGACGTGAACTTAGAACAATACCTTCCGGTGTTGATGTTTATTCTAGTCGGAGCTGGCATCGGCGTTGCCTCGATGTCGGTCGGCAAGATTCTGGGCCCCAATCGGCCCGACAGCGAAAAGCTCTCCCCGTATGAGTGCGGCTTCGAGGCATTTGAGGATGCCCGTCTTCAGTTCGATGTCCGCTATTACCTCGTTGCCATTCTGTTCATCTTATTTGATCTCGAGATTGCCTTTCTTTTTCCCTGGGCGGTAGCGCTCAAGGATATTGGCTTGTTTGGCTTTGTCTCGATGATGGTGTTTTTGGGAATTCTGGTCCTGGGCTTCATCTATGAGTGGATGAAGGGTGCCCTGGACTGGGAATAGTTAACGCGGCGTTGTGACCTATCGGAGAGCCTAGACAATGGCCATTGATGGTGTTTTCAAAGAAGGGTTTCTCACGACCTCTGCAGACCAGATCATTAACTGGACGCGGACGGGGTCGTTGTGGCCGATGACGTTCGGGCTGGCCTGCTGTGCGGTGGAAATGATGCACGCGGGCGCCTCGCGCTACGACCTGGATCGGTTCGGTGTTGTCTTCCGTCCGAGTCCACGTCAGTCTGATCTGATGATTGTTGCGGGAACGTTATGTAACAAAATGGCGCCTGCGATGCGTAAGGTCTATGACCAGATGCCTGAACCGCGTTGGGTGATCTCCATGGGGTCTTGTGCCAATGGCGGGGGCTACTACCACTACAGCTATTCGGTGGTGCGGGGCTGTGACCGAATTGTGCCGGTCGATATCTATGTCCCAGGCTGCCCCCCTACGGCAGAGGCGTTGATCTACGGCATCATTCAGTTGCAGAACAAGATCAAACGTACCAGTACGATTGCGAGGAGCTAGACGTGGAACAGCTACGCGCGACGCTTCAGAGCACATTTGGTGATCGCCTGGTCTCCGTCAAGGAGGCCATCGGCGAGCTCACCGTGACGGTGCGTGCCAAGGATTACCACGATATCTGTCTTGGCCTTCGGGATACGCCGGGACTTGCGTTCGATACGCTGATCGATCTCTGTGGCATGGATTATCAGGACTACCGTGAGGGTGCACACGAGGGACCACGATTTGCGGTGGTCTGCCACTTTCTGTCGGTGAGTCTGAATCAGCGGCTGCGGCTGCGGGTGTTCTGTCCGGATGATGCGTTGCCGGTGGTCGCCACCATCACCGACCTATGGTCGACAGCAGGCTGGTATGAGCGTGAGGCCTTCGATATGCTCGGGATTGTCTTTGAGGGGCACGACGATCTGCGTCGCATCCTGACTGATTATGGGTTCGTGGGGCATCCGTTCCGGAAAGACTTCCCGCTCTCGGGATATGTTGAGATGCGGTATGACCCAGAGCAGAAGCGAGTGATCTATCAGCCGGTCACGATCGAGCCGCGTGAGCAGTCCCCGCGGGTGATTCGAGAAGACACCTACGGCGGTTTTATCCCGCAATAAGGCAAGGACAAGACCGTGGCAGATATCAAAAATTACACCCTGAATTTTGGCCCACAGCACCCGGCCGCACACGGCGTGCTTCGTCTCGTCTTGGAACTTGACGGGGAAGTCGTACAGCGCGCAGACCCTCATATCGGGCTGCTCCATCGTGGCACGGAGAAGCTTGCTGAGCATAAGACCTTTATCCAGTCTCTTCCCTACATGGACCGTCTCGACTACATGTCGATGATGGCCAATGAACACGCCTATGTCATGGCCATTGAGCGGTTGATGGGTATCGAGGTCCCGATTCGTGCGCAGTACATCCGTGTGATGTACGACGAGATCACACGGCTACTCAATCACTTGCTGTGGATTGGGGCGCACGGCCTTGATGTCGGCGCCATGGCGGTATTTCTGTATGCCTTTCGCGAGCGTGAGGATCTGATGGACTGCTATGAGGCCGTCTCCGGTGCCCGAATGCATGCCGCCTACTATCGACCCGGCGGTGTCTATCGAGATCTGCCGGATCAGATGCCCAAGTACATTGCCAACCGCAAGCGTTCGGAGCGTTCGGCGAGCCGACTCAACGTGAATCGTGAGGGAAGTCTTCTTGATTTCATCGAAGATTTCACCAAGCGTTTCCCAGGCTATGTCGATGAGTATGAGACGCTACTCACGGATAACCGAATCTGGAAGCAGCGACTGGTCGGCATTGGTGTGGTGTCGCCTGAGCGCGCCAAGGCTATGGGCTTTACCGGCCCGATGCTTCGCGGCTCTGGAATCGTTTGGGATCTTCGCAAGCATCAGCCATACGAAGTCTACGATCAGCTCGACTTTGATATTCCGATTGGGAAAGAGGGTGACTCTTACGATCGTTACCTGGTGCGCGTCGCCGAGATGCGCCAGAGTAATCGGATCATTGCCCAGTGTGTTGACTGGCTGCGTCGCAATCCGGGGCCGGTGATGTCGGACAACCACAAGGTTGCCCCACCGTCCCGCGTGGATATGAAGTCGAATATGGAAGAGCTGATTCATCACTTCAAGCTCTTCACAGAGGGATTCCGTGTTCCCGAAGGGGAATGCTACGCCGCGGTAGAGCATCCGAAAGGCGAGTTCGGTATTTACTTGGTGTCTGACGGTGCGAACAAACCCTATCGGTTGAAGATTCGTGCGCCAGGCTATGCCCACCTCCAAGGATTAGATGAGATGGCCCGTGGCCATATGCTGGCCGACGTGGTGACGATTATTGGAACGCAGGACATTGTGTTTGGAGAGATTGATCGATGAGCGTGCAGCTGCCCCTCACGGAACAACCGAAGGCATCGGTACTCTCAGCTCAGGCGTATCAAAAGATTGATCGCGAGCTGGCGAAATACCCCGCTGACCAGCGTCAGTCGGCGGTGATGTCGGCCCTGGCGATTGCGCAGGCAGAGGTGGGTTGGATCTCGCCTGAGGTTGAGGCCGAGGTCGCCCGATATCTCGGTATGCCAGCGATTGCCGTTCATGAAGTCGCCACCTTTTACACGATGTACAACACGCGCCCGACAGGACGCTTCAAGATCACGGTGTGCACCAATCTTCCGTGTGCGCTGCGCAGTGGTAACCATGCCGCGGCTTATCTGAAATCGAAGCTCGGCGTCGGGTTTAACGAGACCACCCCAGATGGGCTGTTCACGCTCAAAGAAGGGGAGTGCATGGGGGCCTGCGGGGACGCGCCAGTGCTCTTGGTCAACAACCATCGCATGTGTAGCTGGATGTCGAATGACCAGATTGATGCGCTAATCAATGAACTCACCGCGCAGGCCGGCGGTTCGAAGGGAGCGTAGCCATGGGTGCACCAGAGATTCCGTTGATCGATACCTGTTTCCATGGGCGTCATCTCTCACCGCAGATACTTGCTGGGTTAAGCCCGGATGGCTGGCATCTAAAGGACTATCAGGCGCGCGGGGGATACGAGGCGTTACGCAAGATCCTGAAGGAGGGCATGACTCCGGAACAAGTCATTGCGGAAGTGAAAGCCTCTGGGCTGCGTGGTCGTGGGGGAGCAGGATTTCCGACCGGCTTGAAGTGGAGCTTTATGCCCGCGAAGCTCCCGATTCAGAAGTACCTAGTCTGCAATTCTGACGAGGGGGAGCCCGGCACCTTTAAAGACCGTGACATTCTTCGTTACAACCCACATATCGTCATCGAGGGCATGGCGATCGCCGCTTATGCGATGGGGATCACCGTAGGCTACAACTATATTCACGGAGAGATCTGGGAGACCTATGAGCGTTTCGAGGCAGCCTTGGAAGAGGCGCGCGCCGCAGGGTTTCTGGGCAAGTCCATCATGGGCTCTAACTTCTCGTTTGAGCTTCACGCCCACCACGGCTATGGCGCGTATATCTGCGGCGAGGAGACGGCCCTATTAGAGTCACTCGAGGGCAAGAAAGGTCAGCCACGATTCAAGCCGCCGTTCCCGGCCAGCTATGGTCTGTATGGCAAGCCTACGACGATTAACAACACAGAGACATTTGCGGCGGTCCCTTGGATCATTCGTCACGGCGGCCAGGCCTATTTGGAGGTCGGCAAACCGAACAACGGCGGCACCAAGGTGTTCTCGGTTTCAGGCGACGTGAATCGTCCCGGAAATTACGAGATTCCGTTGGGGACGCCGTTTGCAAAACTGCTGGAGCTCGCTGGAGGCATGCGCGATGGCCGTCGCCTAAAGGCGGTCATTCCCGGAGGCTCGTCGATGCCAGTCCTGCCGGCAGAGATCATGATGGGCTGCGATATGGACTACGACTCGATCGCGAAGGCGGGCTCCATGCTCGGCTCGGGGGCGGTCATCGTGATGGATGAGACCCGCTGTATGGTGCGCAGTCTTCTTCGGTTGTCGTACTTCTATTACGAAGAGTCCTGTGGTCAGTGCACGCCGTGTCGAGAAGGAACGGGATGGCTCTGGCGTATGGTCCAGCGGATCGAGAGCGGTCAGGGGACGATGGACGATCTGAATCGGCTTGATGAGGTGGCCGGCAACATCCAAGGGAGAACGATCTGTGCACTCGGTGATGCGGCAGCGATGCCCGTCCGCGCTTTCTTGAAACATTATCGATCCGAGTTTGAACATCACGTCACGCATAAGCGTTGTCTTGTGGACGATTACCTCTAGACCATTGGCGCATCCCTAACGAACACAACACAGTCACGAGAGCTTTCATGGTTGAACTTGAAATTGATGGCAAAAAGGTAGAGGTGCCCGAGGGCAGCATGGTCATGGATGCTGCCACTCAGTTGGGGCTGTATGTGCCGCATTTCTGCTATCACAAGAAGCTCTCGATTGCTGCCAATTGCCGCATGTGTCTGGTCGAAGTCGAGAAGGCGCCAAAGCCACTGCCCGCGTGCGCGACACCGGTCACCGCAGGAATGAAGGTATTTACGCACTCTGACAAGGCGCGTCAGGCGCAAAAGAGTGTGATGGAGTTTCTACTGATCAATCACCCGTTGGACTGTCCGATCTGTGACCAAGGCGGTGAGTGTCAGCTGCAAGATCTCGCAGTGGGGTATGGCCCCTCTGCCTCGCGCTACACGGAAGAAAAACGTGTGGTGTTCCATAAGCCGATGGGTCCGCTGATTTCTGCCGAAGAGATGAGCCGTTGCATTCACTGCACGCGCTGCGTTCGCTTTGGTCAAGAGATCGCCGGGGTGATGGAGCTGGGGATGGCGGGCCGGGGCGAACACTCGGAGATCATGTCGTTTGTAGGCGGTGCCGTTCAGAGCGAACTATCGGGCAACATGATTGATGTCTGTCCGGTTGGTGCGTTGACCAGCAAGCCGTTTCGTTACTCGGCGCGAACCTGGGAGTTATCCCGTAAGCGCTCGGTGAGCCCTCACGACAGCATTGGTGCCAACATTGTTGTCCAGTCCAAGGGCAGTGAGGTCAAGCGCGTCGTTCCGCTCGACAATGAAGACGTCAATGAGTGCTGGATCTCCGATCGCGATCGTTTCAGCTATGAGGGGTTGTCGGGATCGCACCGTCTGACGGTGCCAATGCTAAAGCGCACTGATGGCACCTGGGCTGAAATCAGTTGGGAAGAGGCGTTGGCCAAGGCCGCACAGGCGATGAAGACAGCATCCGGACATGGACCCAATCAGGTACGTGCGCTGATCTCGCCCAACAGCACGCTTGAAGAAATGGCGCTACTGGCGGCGCTGACTCGCTCATTGAAGAGTGACTCGGTCGACTTCCGTCCTCGGCTTGGTCAGGTTGGATTTGATAAAGATTTTGTTGGCGTCCCCACGCTCGGCATGCGCCTCGCAGAGGTCTCTCACCTTGATCGTGCGCTGGTGATTGGCGCATCTTTGCGCAATGATCATCCGCTGCTTGCGCAGCGGCTTCGTCAGGCAGTCCGACACGGCGCACAGATCGCTCGTGTGCATGCGATTGCAGAGGACTGGGCGATGCCAATTGCTGAGCAGATGCTTGCCTCGCCCACGGACTGGCCGACCCGAATTGCAGAGATTGCGGTGGCTGCGGCCGCGCTCAAGTCAGTCTCCGCACCGCCCATGTTTGCAGGGCTGTCGCCTTCCGCTTCGGCACAGGCGATTGCGCAACAACTCGTTGGCTCAAGCGATCCCGCACAGCAGGCTGCGATCCTGCTTGGCAATGCAGTAATGGCCCATCCTGCCGCAGCCGTTATCTGGGCAAACGCCCAGCAGCTTGCGGAGATTGTGGGCTGTCGTCTCGGCTTTACGGTCGATGGCGCCAACGGCGTTGGCGGTTATTTGGCGAAGGCGAACCCCGTGGCAGACGGACCCGATGCTGCCGCCATGTTTGCCCAGTCCGCTGAGTGTTACCTGTTGGTCAATATCGACCCCGCGATGGACTGTGCCAATCCTCATCAGGCCAAGTCCGCATTGAAATCTGCAACGACGGTGATTGCGCTATCCGCGTTTAAAGACGGGGTGATGGAGGTCGCCGACCTGGTGCTGCCGATTGCCCCCTTTACCGAGACCTCTGGAAGCTACATTAACTGTGAAGGTCGTCTACAGTCGACGCAGGCGGTGGTCAAGCCTTTAGGGCAGGCGCGTCCGGGATGGAAGGTACTGCGAGTGCTAGGCAACCTGGTGGATGCTGCGGGCTTTGACTTTGAATCCTCCGAGGAGGTTCGCCTCCAGCTTCTGCCTAAGGCGAGCCCCGGAGAGATCTTGTCCGACCTCCGAGTGGCCGTCACGCGACAGCCAGGGCTTGATGCGTTGATGAGTCCATCGTCGAAGACCGGTTTAGTTCGCCTCGGTCTGGTCCCGATCTATCGCGCTGATGCGTTGGTGCGTCAGGCCGCGTCACTGCAGGAGACCCCTGCAAGTTCGCCACCGCGTCTTGAGGCCAATCCCTCAGACCTTGCGCGACTCGGCCTTGCTCATGGAATGAAGGTTCGTTGTCATCAGGGCGGCAAGACGGTTGCGGTGTTGGATGTCAGTGCCGATGACCGTGTCTGCCCCGGCGTGGTGAAGGTGGCAGCAGCGTATGGACAGACCGCTGATCTGGGCGATGCGATCGGGCCAATTGATCTGGAGGCTGCCTGATGGATGCACTGGTCATGGGGATTCAAAGCTGGGGGCAACAGGTACTCGGTCAGGCTTGGCCGGTCGCCTGGGTGCTGATCAAGATTGTGTTAGTCGTACTGCCCGTGCTGGCCTGCGTGGCCTATCTCACGCTTTGGGAGCGTAAGCTGATCGGCTGGATGCACATTCGTCTTGGCCCCAATCGTGTTGGCCCGTTTGGGCTGTTGCAGCCGATTGCCGACGCGGTCAAGCTGATGACCAAAGAGATCATCATGCCTTCTCAGGCGAATAAGGGCTTGTATGTCCTTGGTCCGATCATGACGATCATGCCGGCGATGGCGGCCTGGGTTGTGATTCCATTCGGCCCGGACGTGGTCCTTGCGAATATCAACGCGGGACTACTGCTGTTATTAGCCATTACGTCGCTTGAAGTCTACGGTGTGATTCTTGCAGGCTGGGCGTCGAACTCGAAGTACGCATTCCTTGCGGCGATGCGGGCCTCGGCGCAGATGGTGTCCTATGAGCTGGCGATTGGATTTGCCTTGGTCTGCGTGCTGCTGGTGACGGGTAGTCTCAATATCACTGAGATCGTGGTCAGCCAGCAAAAGGGATTCTTTACAGAGGACCTTGGCTTGAACTTCTTGTCCTGGAACTGGCTGCCGTTGCTGCCCGTATTTGTGGTGTATTTCATCTCTGGGGTTGCTGAGACGAACCGCCATCCCTTCGATGTGGTGGAGGGTGAGTCAGAGATTGTGGCAGGGCACATGGTGGAATACTCCGGAATGGCCTTCGCCGTATTTTTCCTTGCCGAGTACGCCAACATGATTCTGATCTCTGTCCTGGCGTCGATCATGTTCTTGGGAGGCTGGGATGCCCCGATCGATGGGCTTGACTTCATTCCAGGTTGGATCTGGCTGGGGATCAAGAGCTTCTTCGTAGTCAGTCTTTTCATCTGGATGCGGGCGTCCTTTCCACGGTATCGCTACGACCAGATCATGCGCTTGGGCTGGAAGATCTTCATCCCTGTGACGTTGGTCTGGCTGGTGCTGATTGCCGCCTGGATGCAGACCCCTTGGTCAATCTGGTAAGGAGGAACGCGTGTTGAACTCTGTCGTGTCGTTTTTCCGATCCTTCCTGCTACTGGAAATGCTCCGTGGCATGGCCCTGACGGGACGGTATCTTTTTGCGAAGAAAATCACGGTGCAGTACCCCGAGGAGAAGACGCCATACTCACCTCGGTTTCGTGGTCTTCACGCGCTTCGTCGCTATCCCAACGGGGAAGAGCGGTGTATCGCTTGTAAGCTCTGCGAGGCGGTCTGTCCCGCGCAGGCCATCTTGATTGAGTCTGATGTGCGTGCGGATGGGACGCGTCGCACGACCCGATATGACATTGATCTGACGAAGTGCATCTTCTGCGGTTTCTGCGAAGAGAGCTGTCCGGTCGACTCGATCGTTGAGACCCATATTCATGAGTACCACGGCGAGAGCCGGGGAGATCTCTATTTCACGAAAGAGATGCTGCTCGCCGTTGGCGATCGTTACGAGTCTGAGATTGCCCAGGCGCGTCAGGCAGATGCTCCCTATCGATGATGCGCCCCTTCAGGAACTACGCGAATGTTTGATGTCACCCTCACACTTTTTTACGTCTTCGCGGCCATTTTGGTGTTCGCGGCTCTGCGGGTTATCACGGCGCGAAATCCAGTGCATGCGGCGCTCTATCTGGTGCTGAGTTTCTTTAGTGCTGCGGCTATCTGGTTACTGCTTAGGGCAGAGTTTCTCGCGATTACCCTCGTGCTCGTCTATGTGGGTGCCGTCATGGTGCTGTTCTTGTTCGTGGTCATGATGATCGATTTTGACCTTGAACGGCTTCGTCAGGGTTTTTGGGCCAACCTTCGGGTGGCGGCGCCGGTGGGCGGACTGATTATTTTTGAGATGGCTGCGGTCTTGATTCGTAGTTTCAACGTCCCTGAGAGTGCGGTCGCCCCGCTTCCGGCAAATTACGACAACACCAGGGCATTAGGCCGCCTCATCTATACCGATTACGTCTACGCGTTTGAGATTGCTGCGGTCATTCTGCTCCTTGCCATTGTGGCGGCGATTGCGCTGACACTGCGTCGTCGTAAGGACAGCAAGCATCAAGATCCTAGCAAGCAGGTCAAGGTGCGTGCAGAAGATCGGGTACAGCTTGTCTCGGTTGCGCCGGTCTCCAAGAAGAGGGAGGAGGTCTGACATGCTGACCTTGGCGCATTTTCTGACGCTTGGTGCAATTCTGTTTGCGCTGAGTGTCATTGGAATCTTCATGAACCGAAAGAACTTGATCGTGCTGTTAATGGCGATTGAGCTGATGCTCTTGGCGGTAAACATGAACTTCATTGCCTTCTCGCATTACCTCGGTGACGCGGCTGGTCAGATCTTTGTCTTTTTCATTCTGACCGTTGCTGCGGCGGAATCTGCCATTGGACTCGCCATTTTGGTGGTCTTGTTCCGAAATCTGAATACCGTCGAAGTAGAAGAGCTCGACGAACTAAAGGGCTAATCGGTCATGACCTCTCTGTATCTTCTCGTTCCGCTCGCGCCCTTAGTTGGCGCGATGATTGCCGGCCTCTTCGGTCGGCAGATCGGTCGTACCGCATCCCACTCGGTAACGATCCTTGGCGTCCTGGTCTCGTTGGTGGCATCTGTTGTCGTGTTGTTAGATGTGTTTGCCGGTAACGTGTTTAATGGCTCGGTCTACACCTGGGCAGTGATTGGTGACCTTCGATTTGAGGTGGGTTTCCTGATCGATACGCTATCGGCCACGATGATGGTGGTCGTGACCTCGGTCTCGCTTGCGGTCCACGTGTACACCATCGGCTACATGCGGGACGACCCCGGGTATCAGCGGTTCTTTAGTTATATCTCGCTCTTTACGTTCTCGATGCTCATGCTGGTGATGAGCAACAACTTTCTACAGCTCTTCTTCGGCTGGGAGGCGGTCGGTCTCGTCTCTTATCTATTGATTGGTTTCTGGTACACCCGCCCGACGGCGATCTATGCCAACTTGAAGGCCTTTCTTGTCAATCGTGTGGGTGATTTTGGGTTCATCCTAGGTATTGGACTGATTGCCGCCCATGCAGGATCACTGGACTATGCCCAGGTGTTTCAGGCCGCCCCAACACTTTCCAAGACGACGATCTCTCTAATCCCTAATACCGATTGGCCTTTACTTGCCGTGGCCTGTATCTGCCTGTTTATCGGAGCGATGGGGAAGTCAGCGCAGTTTCCGTTACATGTCTGGCTGCCGGATTCGATGGAAGGTCCCACGCCGATCTCTGCGCTGATTCACGCGGCGACCATGGTGACCGCCGGCATCTTTATGGTGGCGCGGATGTCACCGCTCTTTGAACTCAGTGATATTGCACTCTCCTTTGTGCTGATTGTCGGCGCTATTACCGCATTGTTTATGGGTTTTCTGGGCATTATTCAGAACGACATCAAACGCGTCGTCGCCTATTCCACGCTCTCGCAACTCGGCTATATGACCGTGGCGCTCGGCGCGTCGGCATATTCGGTCGCCTTTTTCCATCTCATGACCCACGCATTCTTTAAGGCGCTGCTCTTTCTGGCCGCCGGCTCCGTCATTATTGGGATGCACCATGAGCAAGACATTCGGCGCATGGGCGGGCTGTGGAAGCGTATGCCGATCACCTGGGCCGTCTCCTTATTGGGTTCGCTGGCGTTGATCGGGGCACCGTTCTTCTCCGGCTTTTACTCAAAGGACATGATCATCGAGGCGGTACGGGCCTCTAATCTGATTGCCGCCCCTGCGGTCTACCTGATGCTGCTGCTCGGGGTGTTCGTGACAGCGTTTTACTCTTTCAGGATGTTCTTCCTGGTCTTTCACGGCACCCCGCGTTGGGAGCAGGGCGGCCACGACCATGGCCATGATCATCACGGGGATGGACCGCATGAGTCGCCGTGGGTTGTCACGTTACCGCTGATCTTTTTGGCGATTCCGTCAGTCATCCTCGGCGCGGTGGCCATTGGTCCGATGCTCTTTGGGGACTATTTTGCGGGGGTCTTGTTTGTCGATGCAGGACATCCGGCGATGGCGACCCTGAAGTCGCACTTTACGGACTGGGTGGGCTTGGCACAGCACGCCGTGGTGACATGGCCGTTCTGGTTGGCACTTCTCGGTGTTGTGACATCGGCAGTGTTTTATCTCTATCGTCCTGAGATACCCGCTGCAATCTCACGCCGACTGTCGACGGTTCATCACTTGCTCGAGCAGAAGTACTTTATGGATCGTTTCAATGAGATTGTCTTTGCAGGCGGTGCACGGCTCCTTGGTGGTCAGCTCTGGAAACGCGCAGACCAGGGATTGATTGATGGACTGGTAGTGAACGGAAGTGCGCGGGTGGTGGCCGCGATCGCCTCGATCATGCGTCTTGGCCAGACGGGCTACCTCTATCACTACGCGATTGCCATGATCCTGGGCGTGGCGTTGATGCTCTGGTGGTTCGCACCAGTGGTGAATTCGGTTCCGATGGTGAAATGATGACGACTGACTTTCCTGTTTTAAGTGTTGCCATCTGGCTACCGATTCTCGCGGGGGTCGCGATGATTCTTGCAGATCGCGCTGGGTCTGCGAGGACGCTGCGCTGGGCTGCACTCGCCGCCTCGGTTGCTGGGTTCCTCGTGACCATTCCGGTATTTACGTCGTTTGATATCGCCTTCTCAGGGATGCAGTTTGTGGAGAAACGCGAGTGGATTCCTCAGTTTGGTATCCACTACTCGCTTGGCGTAGACGGTCTATCGATGTGGTTTGTCCCCCTGACAGCGCTGATTACCGTATTTGTCGTGGTGGCGGGCTGGGAGGTCATCCAGGATCGGGTGGGTCAGTACATGGGCGCCTTTCTAGTGCTTTCTGGGCTGATGATTGGCGTTTTTTCTGCGTTAGATGGAATTCTGTTTTACGTCTTTTTCGAGGCGACCCTGATTCCGATGTATCTGATCATCGGTATCTGGGGAGGTCCCAATCGTGTCTATGCCGCGTTTAAGTTCTTCCTGTACACCCTGCTCGGATCGCTACTCACCCTGATTGCCCTGATCTATCTCTACATGAAGTCAGGCAGTTTTGATATTTTGGCCTGGCATGCGTTGCCGTTGCCGCTCAATGCGCAGATCCTGATCTTCTTGGCGTTTCTGATTGCCTTTGCCGTCAAGGTCCCGATGTGGCCTGTTCACACTTGGCTGCCCGATGCCCACGTGGAGGCACCAACCGGCGGCTCTGTGGTACTGGCTGCGATCATGTTGAAACTCGGCGCCTACGGATTCCTACGGTTCTCGTTACCGATTGCGCCCGACGCATCTCGCGAACTAGATCTGTTGATGATTAGTTTGTCGCTGATTGCTGTTGTCTATATTGGTCTAGTGGCCCTTGTTCAGGCGGACATGAAAAAGCTAGTGGCGTACTCGTCGATTGCCCACATGGGATTCGTGACGCTTGGTTTCTTTATGTTTAACAGTCTTGGTGTGCAGGGCGGAATTGTTCAGATGATCTCGCACGGGTTTATCTCGGGCGCCATGTTCCTTTGTATTGGGGTGCTGTATGACCGCCTCCATTCGCGACAGATTGCCGACTACGGTGGCGTCGTAAACCGCATGCCAAAGTTTGCGGCGCTCTTTCTTTTGTTTGCCATGGCCAATAGTGGACTTCCGGCGACGAGTGGTTTCGTTGGGGAGTTCATGGTGATCCTCGGTGCTGTCGAGTACAACTTCTGGATCGGGCTGCTTGCGGCAACCACGCTTATTTTCGGGGCGGCGTATTCGCTTTGGATGTATAAGCGCGTGGTCTTCGGTGAGATCGCTAATGACCACGTCGCCGAGCTGAAGGACGTGAACCGCCGCGAGTTTTGGATGCTCATGGCGCTAGCCTTCTTCGTGCTGCTGATGGGCCTGTGGCCAGCGCCGTTTACGGATGCGATTCAGGTGTCCGCCGATGGCCTGTTAAAGCATGTTGCCACCTCTAAGCTGCCGACGCCTTGATTTCGGAAAGTGACTCTCCATGACCTTTGAATCTCTACAGATCCAGGCTGCACTCCCCGAGATCCTGTTGTTTGGACTCTTGGCGGTTGTCTTGCTGGTGGACTTATTTACCCGACGTAACAGCGGCGCGCTTGTTCATGGTATTTCGCTTGCCGGCCTGATTCTGATTGGTCTCTGGCAGCTGATGCTGGCTTCAGACACCACCACGGTCTATGCCATGAATGGTCTGGTGGTGGCGGATTCGATGTCGGCTTTTCTGAAGGGCGCCGCTGCCCTTGCCGTGGCCGTCACCCTCAGTTACGGCC
Organism: uncultured Burkholderiaceae bacterium; assembly: GCA_964409175.1. Classification (GTDB taxonomy): domain Bacteria; phylum Pseudomonadota; class Gammaproteobacteria; order Burkholderiales; family Burkholderiaceae_A; genus Lacustribacter. Next base: position 23,367 of record CAYPCG010000009.1, on the reverse strand, counting down.
GTCATTACATTCGTGACCGGGATATTCCGAATGGTGAGTTTCACCTGCTGGCACTGTTTGCGTTGCTTGGCCAGTTCGTGATGATCTCGGCCAATAACTTCCTGACGGTGTATCTCGGTATTGAGCTGCTCTCGCTTGCCCTTTATGCACTGGTTGCCTTACGACGGGAGCACGCCGTGTCAACAGAAGCGGCGATGAAGTATTTTGTTTTGGGTGCCTTAGCGTCTGGTTTTCTGCTCTATGGGATGTCGATGGTCTACGGCGCCACAGGCACCTTAGATCTGCCCCTGATTGCGGACAAGCTTGCCTCCGGCCAGGCGGACCGGCTAATTATGGTGTTTGGTACGGTGTTTATCGTCGCTGGACTCGCCTTTAAGCTCGGCGCCGTGCCGTTTCACATGTGGGTTCCTGACGTCTACCAAGGCGCGCCGACCGCCATGACGCTCCTGATTGGCGCGGCCCCGAAGTTTGCCGCATTTGCGATCGTGACCCGACTGTTGGTGAGCGGAATGTTTGGCGTAGCCGCTGACTGGCAGCAGATGTTGATGATCCTGGCGGTGCTCTCGCTAGTGGTCGGTAATCTCGTCGCGATCATGCAGACCAACGTCAAGCGTCTGCTCGCGTACTCGACGATTGCCCACATGGGTTTCATGCTCCTGGGGTTCGTTTCCGGCGTGGTCGGTGCCGATACCAAAGGGGCAGTGGATGCCTATGCGGCGTCGCTCTTTTATGTGGTGACCTATGTCATTACGACTCTTGGAAGCTTTGGGGTTCTGTTGATTGCCTCTTCAAGAGGGTTCGAGTGTGAGACCTTGGATGACCTGAAGGGACTTGCGCAGCGCCATCCGTGGCTTGCCGGCATCTTTTTAATTCTGGTGTTCTCGATGGCGGGTATTCCCCCAACGGTGGGCTTTTATGCCAAGCTGGTCGTGCTCGAAGCGGTCGTTCAGGCAGGCCACGTCTGGCTGGCGGTGCTTGCGGTGATGGCCTCTCTTGTCGGTGCCTTCTACTATCTGCGTCTCGTCAAAGTAATGTACTTCGAGACCTCGAAGATTGAGATGCCGATGGACTGTGGTCGAGGTGTCCGGTCACTGCTAACAGTCAATGGGCTGGCGGTCGTCGCGCTGGGGCTGATGCCCGGCCCGTTAATGGCAGTGTGTATCTATACGGTCCGGATGTCGTTGGCCGCATGAATACCGGCGCCGCCGCACTGATTCTGCTGTTGCTCGCCATCGTGCTGGCGAGTCTGCCATTTGTTACTGAACGGCTGTTTCTCATCTGGTCGCGCTCTGTAAAAAGTGTCTGGCTGCGACTACTCGAGCTATTGGTCTATTACGGCCTCTTCCTCGCGATTGGACTTGGACTGGAAGCAGCCGTGGGACGGCGTCACTCGCAAGAGTGGCAGTTCTACGCGATTACGGTACTGATGTTCCTGGTGCTAGCCTATCCCAGTTATGTCTGGCGCTATCTCAAACGACGCCCATCGAATGGCGACTGACGATCCGCGGCCGGCGGGACGTCTCGATGAGCCGTATCCCTCGCTGCTCGAGCAGCGTCTCGCGGGAGAGTCAGTCTTTCAAGGGAAGTTACTTAAGGTCTACCGCGACCATGTTCGGGCGCCGGACGGACACGAGCAGACGTTTGAGTACACGCTGCATCCTGGCGCTGCGGTGGTCATTCCGGTCTTGGACGATGGCCGGCTAGTGCTGGAGCGGCAGTGGCGCTATCCACTAAACCGTAGCTTTCTTGAATTTCCGGCGGGAAAATTAAATCCCGGTGAAGATCCTCTGATGGCGGTGCAGCGGGAACTGACTGAAGAAACGGGCTATCGGGCAGGGCAGTGGGCGAAGCTCGGTGAGATGCATCCTGTCATCGCCTATTCCACTGAGGTCATTCATCTCTTTATGGCGAAGTCACTGACGGCCGGCGACAGTGCGCGCGAGCAGGGGGAGTGTCTCGAACTGGTAGTGATGACGCCGGACGATTTTTTCGATGCAATCCATGCAGGTGAGATCACGGATAGCAAGACCTTGTCATGTGCGGTGTGGCTCGATCGTATTCTGCGCGGTACCTGGCAACCTGTCTGGCAGAACTCGACCGTGCGCTAGTCGGATTGCGGGCGTACACTTATGCCCAGACCAAGCACCCATTTGTCTTAGAGAGGAACTATGTCTAGTACTCACGCTCAGTTTTCTTGGGAAGACCCATTTCTGTTGTCCGAGCAGCTCTCTGCAGAAGAGACCATGATCATGGACGCCGCGCGCGCCTATGCACAGGAAAAGCTCGCGCCAAGAGTGTTGGAAGCGTTTCGTCATGAGGCGACCGATCCGGCAATCTTTCGCGAAATGGGGGAGATGGGGCTGCTCGGCGCCTATATTCCGACGCAGTATGGTGGGGCAGGGGTTAACTATGTCTCGTATGGCCTTATTGCACGAGAGATTGAGCGGGTTGATAGTGGCTATCGGTCGATGATGAGCGTCCAGAGCTCACTCGTGATGCTTCCTATCTATGAATTTGGAACCGAGGCACAACGACAAAAGTTTCTCCCGAAGTTGGCAAGTGGCGAATGGATCGGCTGCTTTGGTCTTACAGAGCCTGATGCTGGCTCTGATCCGGCTGGCATGACCACACGGGCGAAATGCGTGCCTGGTGGTTACAGCCTATCGGGAGCGAAGACTTGGATTTCGAATAGTCCGATTGCGGATGTATTTGTGGTCTGGGCAAAAGACGATGAAGGCAAGATTCGCGGCTTTATTCTTGAGAAGGGTATGAAGGGGCTTACCGCACCGGCGATTCACGGCAAGATTGGTCTTCGCGCCTCGATTACGGGAATGATCATGATGGATCAGGTGTTTGTTCCAGAAGAGAATGCGTTCCCGGAGATTCGCGGTCTGAAGGGGCCCTTTACCTGCTTGAACTCTGCTCGCTATGGAATCTCCTGGGGGGTTCTGGGTGCCGCGGAGTTCTGCTGGCATACCGCACGTCAGTACTGTCTTGACCGTCAACAGTTTGGCCAGCCGTTGGCGGCGAATCAGTTGATTCAGAAAAAGCTTGCCGATATGCAGACCGAGATTGCGCTGGCGCTGCAAGGTGTCTTGCGACTCGGTCGAATGAAGGATAGTCAGATCGCCGCTGTGGAGATCACGTCCATCGTGAAGCGCAATAGCTGCGGAAAGTCTCTGGAGATTGCTCGAATGGCCCGCGATATGTTGGGGGGTAACGGGATCAACGATGAATATGGAGTGATGCGCCACATGGTCAACCTTGAGGTCGTCAACACCTACGAGGGCACCCATGACATCCATGCCTTGATCTTGGGCCGCGCGCAGACAGGAATTCAGGCGTTTTTCTAAGCAATGGATAAGGTAGACGTCCTGGTGGTTGGGGCCGGGGTGGTCGGTCTCGCCATCGCGCGAGAGTTCGCAATGGCCGGCAAAGAAGTTGTTATTGTCGAGAGTCAGAGTCACTACGGATCGGGGTCCAGTGCGAGAAATTCTGGTGTGATTCACGCGGGAATCTACTACCCGACGGGATCGAAGAAGGCGCAATGGTGTGTCGAGGGACGTCACCTGCTCTATGACTATGTCGCCAGCCGGAAGGTGGGGCACCAGCGGATCGGGAAACTAATTGTCGCTGCGCAAGATCAACGCGAAAAGCTAGAAGCAATCTATCGCACCGGTGTGGCCAATGGCGTCACGGACCTCGCGCTGATCTCGGGAGATCAGGCTCGCGCGCTAGAGCCTGCATTGGGCTGTGATCTCGCAATTCATTCCCCGTCAACCGGCATTATTGACGCCCATGACCTCATGCATGCGCTGCTCGGGGATGCGGAGGCCCATGGGGCAATGCTCGCGGTTCAGAGCCGCTTTGTGTCTGCCGAGCAAGTCCAGGGAATTTGGCACTCTCAGGTCTTAGGCGAGACGATCGTATCGGAGATCTTGGTGAATGCAGCAGGTCTGGATGCGATTCCCGTTGCCCACGCGATTGCTGGGGTAACCTCCACGCAGATTCCGCAGATGCGCTTTGCGAAGGGTAACTATGCTTCTTTGCGGGGGCGTTGCCCGTTTCGACGACTAATCTATCCGGTACCGGTTCCCGGCGGGCTTGGTACTCATCTCACGTTAGATCTTGGGGGGCAGGCTAACTTTGGTCCTGATGTCGAGTGGCTCGACTCCCCGTCAGACGATCAGATTCAAGCAGGATTGATTTCAAGCTTCTCTTATCAGGTCGATCCCGCTCGACTAAGTACCTTTGAAAGAGATATTCGAACCTGGTGGCCCGGTCTTCCGGACGGCGCGCTGGCACCCGGCTATGCGGGGATTCGACCCAAGCTTGTGGGACCCGGGGAGCCAGCGGCAGACTATTGCGTCCTCGGCCCTGGCGACCATGGTCGCCAGGGGCTTGTGCATCTACTGGGGATGGAATCCCCGGCGCTTACGAGCTGCCTTGCGATTGCGAAGGCCGTGCGCGGGCTTGTTTAAAGAACTGAAATGCAACGACCAGCCCGAATCCGATAAAGCCTGCGACATCAGAGAGGTTCGAAGGGTAGGTCAGCGCAACGCCTGAGGCAATCAGGACCCAACGCTCTACGAAAGACGTCTTCACCAGGAACCAGTTCTGTAGGCCACCGGCAAGGGAGATGATGCCGACGGATGCCGTAAAGGTAATCCAGCCGATGTCGACCCAGTTTGCATTGGCCAGCGCTTTGGTGGTGCCCATAAGAAGAAGTGCAACCCCTGCCGGGTCTAGCACGAAGATAAACGGTACGAGAATGGCAGGTGCGACGTACTTCCAGCTCTGGAAGGTCGTCCGATAGGGATTGCCTTTACAGATTGCCGCAGCAGCGAACGGCGATAGCGCCGTCGGTGGAGAGACTTCGGACAACACGGCGTAGTAGAAGATAAACATGTGGGCTGCGAAATCGGGTACCCCCAACTTGATGAGCGCTGGCGCAGCGATCACGGCACAGATAATGTAGGACGCCGTGACGGGAACCGCGAGCCCGACGATCCAGACGATCAATGCGGTGTAGATCGCTGTAAGCAGCAGCGAGCCGCCGGCGTAGTCGATCACAATAGCGCTAAATTTCAGACCGAGTCCAGTCAAGACAACAACACCCACAATCAGTCCAGCGCCCGCACAGGTCGCCGCGATGGAGAGCACCTGGGTGAATCCATCCGAGAGCGCCTCTACAAGTTTGGAATCGTAAAAGCTTCTCCAGAAGGGAAGCTTTCTACTGAACATGCCACGAGGAAGCATGGCTGAGTCGGCGCGAATCAGACTTGTTAAGAAGGACAGCACTGTCGCCCAGAAGACTGACATGACGGGAGAAAAGCCCATCAGCATGAAGATCACAATGGAAATCAGGGAGAAGAAGTGGAACCAGTACTTCTTCGCAAGCGTCCAGGCGCTTTCGATCTGTGGCATCTCTTGACCCGCCATGTGGTATTTCCGCGAGTCGATCTCCACCATGACGAATAGACCTAAATAAAACAAAAAGGTCGGAATGGTGGCCATCAGCAAGACGTCTAGATAGGAGATCTTGAGAAACTCGGCAATCAGAAAGGCGGCAGCGCCGAGTACGGGTGGTGAAATGATCGCGCCCAGTCCCCCTGCCGCAAGCAGACCGCCCGCAGCGTTTTTGTCATAGCCTGCCTTGGCGAGCATGTTGTGTGCGACAGAGCCCACGGTCACTGTCGTGGCCACACCCGATCCGGAGGGGCCACCGAGCAGAAAAGATGAGAGCACCACCGTGCGTCCCACACTGGAGGTCTTCCCGCCCATTGCGGAAAAGGAGAAATCAATAAAGAACTTACCGGCGCCACTGAACTGAAGGAATGCGCCGAAGATCGTGAACAGGATAATGAGCGTGGAGGAGACGTCGACCGCCGTCCCGAAGATACCTTCGAGGGTCATATACATGAACCCGACGAGTCGAGAGAGGTCATAGCCCTTGTGTGTCCAGGGGTCGGGCAGAAGGTCCCCGAAGAGCGCGTAAAGCAGAAAACAGACGGTGACTGAGAGCAGCACCAGTCCATTGGTACGTCGAACTGCTTCGAGGATGAGGAGAATCAGTGCGGTTCCAAACACGACATCCATGGTGAGTGGGAAGGTGTTTCGGTCGGTAAAGTCATCACCGCCTTTGAGGGCGTAGACCAGTACTGCGATCGCGATGAGCGCAAACAGAATATCCCACCACATGAGACGGTTTTTGAATTTTGCAGCGATCGGGAAGGTGAGAAAGACAAAGGCCAGCACCATCGTCACATGAGTCATCCGAAGGACTTGGGCAGGAACGATTGCATAAGCCGCATACAAGTGAAATAGCGACATGGCCACGGCCACGATAGTGAGTCCGACACCGAGCCAGCCACGGTAGTTGTTGGCGTCGCCTTCTTCTTCTTTAATGAGATTTTCAACCCGTTGGCGCGTCTCTGCATCGAGATCATCTTCGGGGAGACCCATCTTATGAAGCGTATCGCTCATGCTGGCTCCTTGATTTTCGCTTTAAAACTTATCGTCATCTTTAAAAAGAAGGCCCGCGATCCGCGGGCCCCCTGACTTCACTGTTGATCGTTCATCGACGTGAACTGATCAGATCCACTGGCTTACTCGATCTTTCCGCCTTTTTCACGGATGTACTTCACCGCACCGGGATGGAAGGGGATCGGGGAAGACACTTGCTTCTGGTTTGCAATCGTGACGTTCTCGTATTCTTTATGAACGGCGATGAGTTCCTTGTGGTGATCGAAGACTGCCTTGACGATCTTGTAGGCCTGATCGTCAGGCATCTTGGCATTTACGAGCAGCACGTTTGCGACAGACGCGATCTTGTTATCCGCTGCCATCCCTGCATAGACTGCTTTTGGAATAGTGTCCGCGTAGTAGAGATTGCCGTACTTCTTGTTCATTGCAGCGACCGCGGCAGCGTGGTCGATCATTTGAATCTTGACCCCAGGGGTGCTTGCGAGATCGGTCACGGCTGCCGTGGGCAGACCCCCCACCCAGAAGAAGGCTTGAATCTTCTTATCTTTCAGGGCATTCACCGACTCTGCAACGCCGAGACGCTCGCGGGTCATGTCTTTGTTGGGATCTAGACCAGAGGCCTCGATGAGGCGCAGGGCCATCACTTCGGTGGCGCTACCGGGGCTTCCGGTGGAGACACGCTTGCCCTTGAGGTCCGCCATGGTCTTCACGCCAGTGCCATCGACAGAGACGACGTGCATCCGGTTCGGGTAAAGCACCAGAAGGGTGCGCATGTCTACCTTGCGGCCGCTAAACTTGCCTTCCCCTTTCGAGGCATCGAGGGCGGCATCGACCATCGAGAAGCCGACATAGGGCTTACCGCTGGCAATGAGATTGAGGTTGTCGACCGAGCCGCCGGTGACCTCAGCGGTCGCCTGCATTCCGGGCACATGTTTGGAGAGAACCGCTGCAAGGCCGCCACCCATGGGGTAGTAAACGCCTCCCGTACCGCCCGTTGCCACTGAGATGTTCTGGGCGAAAGCGGTCGAGGTCACCGTCATGGCGAGCGCTGCGAAGATCTTAGGAAAACGCATGCGAAAGTCTCCTTTGTTCAAGAATGTTGAAGGGGCAAGGGTAGCAGGTGAGACGGTCTTTTTTAAGGCTTGTTCGCCCTTGAAGACCTAGGAGAAATACTAGGACAGCATCATGATCAGGGGTGATTGGGACGGGCCGCGTTAGACTGCCCGGCGTTGAGAACAGTCGGGAGGCTTTATGGCGAATCGTCGGGTTTTGGTGGTGGGCGGTGGAACGATGGGCGTGGATATTGCTGCCTCGTTTGCGGCAGGCGGCTGGGATGCCGAGATCGTGAACCCTAACGACGCACGGTTCGTCACGATTCAGTCGCGTTTTCAGGAGGCACTGGAGCGGCTGCAGTGTGGCCATGCGCCTGCCTTGGCGCTCCACCAACAGCTTGATGAGGTGGCCTGGGCTGACCTAGATCTCGTGATTGAGGCTGTCCCGGAGGTGCTGCCTTTGAAGCAGAAGATCTTTGCCGACCTTGCGCGGCTCGCGAAACAGGATACGCCGCTTTGCAGCAACTCTTCCGCGCTGCCGATTAGTGCAATCGGCAAGGGGCTCCGCAGTCAGCACCGAATGTTAGGGACGCACTATTTCATGCCGGCCCATTTGGTACCTGCGGTGGAAGTGGTCTGCTCAGCGCATACAGACCCTGCGGTTGCTGATCGTGTGTCGGAAATGTTGCGCTCTGTTGGGAAGGTGCCCATTCGCGTGAAGAAGGACCTGCCAGGTTTCCTGATTAATCGGCTTCAGCATGCGGTATCGCGCGAGGCTTTAAAGCTAGTGGATCAGGGCATTACGACCCCTGCGGATATTGATGCAGCCGTGCGCTTTGGCTTTGGCTTTCGATATATCGCTGCTGGCCCATGTCTTCAGCGGGATCATGCAGGCTTAGATGTGCATCACGCCGCTGCGCAGTCGATCTATCCTGATCTTTGTAACGATGCTGAACCCAGCGCCGTTTTGTCGGAGCGCGTCGCCAGCGGGGCGATCGGAATGAAAGCGGGTAGAGGCTTTTATGACTGGACGCCCGAGACGATCGCCGCAGAGAAAAAGCGCTATGAGGCGCTTCTTCTTGCGGCCAGTAGTCTGTTAGCCAAGGAGATTCAGGCGATCTGATCAGAGCCCCGGCATGGCGAACTGCGCCTGGTCTAATGCCGCGATCAGGTCTTCCTTCTGTGCTGCATTTAAGGCGGTTAGGGGTGGCCGAACTGCTGCCCAGCTCGGATCCTTTGAGTAATGCGCAATGGCCGCTTTCATGGCGGGAATCATTGGCCGGGTCTGAAAGATCATGCGGATCGTATCGAGCGATGCCTGCTTGGCATCTGCGTCTGCCGCTTGCCAGTTCTTTGCGAGATCCGCAATGGCGGCGGGATTGACATTAGTGGTTGCCGAGATGCAGCCTGCGCCTCCTGCGCGCATATTTCGTAATAAGAATGATTCCGTGCCAGCGTAAATACGGAATCCTTTGGGGGCACAGGCTTTCAATACGGACTCGGTGTAGGACCAGTCACCTGAGCTGTCTTTCATCCCAACGACTGTCTTTGGATACGCGTCAATGAGTCGCTCAATCAGTGCGAGCGAGAAACCGATCTTGGTAATTGGGGGAATGTTGTAGATGTAGATCTGGAGTCGGCTATCGGCAACGCCTTCAATGACTTTTGCAAAGTAGGCGAACAGGCCATCATCGGAGACATCCTTGTAATAGAAGGGGGGCAGCATCAGCGTCCCTGCACAGCCGGCTGTCACGGCCGCCTTTGTCAGGGTAATCGCATCAGTGACTGCACAGGCACCTGTCCCCGGCATCATTTGACTCGGTGATAGACCGTTTGCAACGAGCGTTTCCAGAATATCGAGTCGCTCGCCGACCGACATCGAGTTTGCCTCTGAGTTCGTTCCAAATACCGCCATGCCAACGCCGTTCTTTTGAAGCCACTGGCAGTGACGGGTGAGTTTTGCTTTGTCTGGAATGCCATTGGCATCAAAGGGGGTCACGACGGGCGAGAGCACGGCGGGAAGCGTCGAAGGGATGAGCGTCATAGTCAAAGTCTCAGGTTGGCAGATGAAGGATTTATTCAACAGGGGTGAGCACTTTTCCCGTTGAGAAGAAGGCTTTTAGATTGTCTATCGCAAGACGGGTCATGGCAACGCGTGTCTCTTGCGTGGCGCTTCCGACATGTGGTGTTAGCAGCACGTTATCGCATTCCCGTAGCGCCTGTGGGACCCGAGGCTCATCGTCAAATACATCTAATGCGGCCCCGGCGATCGTCTTATTCTGTAGTGCCGTGATCAGCGCGGCCTCATCAACAACACTGCCGCGGGACATGTTGATCAGAACCCCCTTGGGTCCCAGCGCCGATAGGACTTCCGTAGTAATCAATCGATCCGTCTCCGGTCCACCCGGACAGGTGAGAATGAGGATATCCGACTGCTCAGCGAGTGATCGGAGGGATGGGTGGTAGACGTACGGGAGCGGCTTTTGACGCGGGCCGTAGTAGGCGATAGAGGCCTTAAACGCGATGAGTCGTTGGGCGAGCTCCTGGCCGATTCGTCCCATGCCAACAATTCCGATTCGATTTCCGGCGAGTGAGCGCGATAGCGGAAACAGTCCTTGCTCCCAACGTCCGTCTTTTACAAACCGATCGGCATCGGGAATGCGTCGCAGCAGACCGATCAGCATCCCAATCGTGAGTTCGCAGACGGCATCGTTCAAAACGCCGGGGGTGTTGCTGACGGCGATGCCTCGCGCACGCGTGATCTCCAACGGAATGCCGTCAAATCCAACCCCGCAGGTGGAGATGACCTCGAGGGACGGCAGTTGATCCAGCAGTGACGGTTCAATTTTGCAGTTACTCCGAGTCAGGATTCCTTTCACTGACGCACTGACGGTGTTGGTGGTCGTGAGCGTTGCATCCAGCTCGGCCTGCATCGCGCCAGGAAACTCACCGACTTGGAGGATGGGGGGTAAGGATGTGGTCATGTCTTTGGAAGTGGGATAACAGTGTGCATGGACTCGGACTGAAGAAAGCCAAAGTCCGCTCCTTCATCTGCTTGCAGCACTGATTCAAGAAATAACTTTCGATAGCCGCGCGCTGCGGATGGGGTATGCGTTGCTCGACTGGTCTGTCGTGCCGCGAGGGAGACCTCGTCGACGAGTAGGCTTAGTGATCGGTCTTTTAGGCTGAGTCGAATGCGGTCGCCGTTTTGAACGAGTCCAAGTGGGCCGCCGATCGCGGACTCGGGTGTGACGTGCAAGACGATTGTCCCTGCTGCCGTGCCGCTCATCCGGCCGTCCGAAATTCGAACAATGTCTTTTACGCCTTGACGGGCGAGTTTCTTGGGGATCGGAATGTATCCGGCCTCCGGCATTCCTGGTGCGCCCTTCGGCCCGATGGATTTGAGCACCAGAATATCATCGGCCTTGACATCAAGGTCATCACGGTCGATTCGATTGGCCATGTCTTCAAGGTTTTCAAAGACAACGGCACGGCCTTCATGTTCCATCAGTGTGGGATCTGCGGCTGACTGCTTAATGATGGCCCCTTGTGGGGCGAGGTTGCCAAAGAGCACCGCGATTCCGCCTTCGGGGTAGATCGCATTGTCCTTCGATCGAATGACGGTCTGTGGGAAGGCAGCGGGTGCGGCATCAATCTGTTCGCCAAGCGTGCGGCCCTCGACGGTCATGCAGTCAAGGTGCAGAAACGGTTTCAACTCACGTAATAAGGTCGCCATACCGCCTGCGTGGTGGAAATCCTCCATGTAATGTTCACCGGAGGGCTTTAGATTGACGAGCACGGGTGTCTCGCGGGCAAATGCATCGAGCGTTTTGAGATCAACGCGAATCCCGAGTCGACCTGCAATCGCTGTGAGATGCACCAAGCCGTTGGTTGAGCCGCCAATGGCAAAAAGTACGCGAAGCGCATTCTCGAAGGCCTTCGGCGTCATGATCTGCGACGGCCGAAGGCCTTGCGCGATCATACGAACTGCCATTTCACCAGAGCGCTCAGCAACCCGGATTCGGTCTGCTGTCGTGGCGGGGGGAGACGCACCGCCTGAGACCGTCATCCCGAGGGCCTCGCTGATACAGGCCATCGTACTTGCCGTGCCCATCACCGAGCAGGTGCCCACGCTTGCAACCAGTTGGTCATTCACCTCGTCGATTTCCGATTGATCAATCTCTTGGGCGCGGAACTTACCCCAGTAGCGTCGGCAGTCCGTACAGGCACCCACTCGGCTACCGCGATGAGATCCGGTCAACATTGATCCGGTGATGAGTTCAATGGCCGGCAGGTCCGCAGACGCGGCCGCCATGAGCTGCGCGGGGACAGTCTTGTCACAGCCACCAATCAGAATCACCGCGTCCATCGGTTGGGCACGAAGCATCTCCTCGGTGTCCATCGACATCAGATTACGAAGAAACATACTGGTCGGCTGGGCGAAGCTCTCGTGAAGCGACATCGTCGGGAACTCCACCGGAAGCCCACCGGCTAACATGACGCCACGCTTGACGGCGTCGATCAGCTGCGGCGCATTGCCATGGCAGGGGTTAAATCCGCTGCCTGTGTTGGCAATCCCAACAATTGGACGCTCAAGTGCATCCTCTGAAAAACCGGCCCCCTTGATGAAGGCTTTCCTAAGGAAAAGAGAAAATGCCTGGTCGCCGTAATTGACCAGACCTTTACGAAGACCGCTGAGTTTCGATGTCATCGCGTCGCTCGGAGTGTTCGGGAAAGGGCAGACGATAGCAAGGAATTGTGGACTTGCGCGGTCGTTTGGTCCAAGGCAATACCCTGATAAAATTCGACGAAGACGTTATCGCGACTGCGGTAACGGGATCAGTAAAGGAAGCGTGGCAGAGCGGTTGAATGCACCGGTCTTGAAAACCGGCGAAGGGGCAACTCTTCCGTGAGTTCGAATCTCACCGCTTCCGCCAAAAAGCAAAAAGGGTCCCGAAGGACCCTTTTTTCTCTGCGCGCAGTGCGCTACCGGGCCGTTGCGCGGGGTTCGCGTCGGCTATCGGATCGTGTGGTGGTTCCATGTGACTTTGCAGGCTTTCCTTTAAACCCTCCTGTGGGTTTCCCGCCCGGCCCCGACGTCTTTGCTGGTGCACCGAAACGGCGCCCCTGGGGTTTGCGTTGTCCGCCGGGTTTGGGACTTGGGCGTCCACGTGGTTCCTCTTTGCGAACAAATCCGGGTGGAAGGGCAGCCAGGGTGAAACGACTGGGTTGCTCCAACGCTTCTGAAGTGCTCTTTGCGGGCTCGAGTGCTGTGTGGGTTAAGCGTTCGATGTCGCGTAGCAGATTGCGCTCGGACTTATCGCACAGCGAGATGGCGATGCCGCTGCGTCCTGCACGACCGGTGCGGCCGATACGATGGACGTAGGCTTCTGGCAGGGTCGGCATATCGAAGTTCACGACGTGTGAGACATCATCGACATCGAGTCCACGGGCGGCCACATCGGTTGCTACGAGAATCGATCGCGCACCAGACTTGAACTGGGCTAACGCACGATTTCGCTGGCCTTGCGACTTGTCACCATGAATCCCCACGCAGCGAAGCCCCGCATCATTGAGCAGTCGCTCAACCTTATCGGTGCCGCGTTTGGTCCGAGTAAAGACAATGGCGCGCGCCACTTCCCGCGCAGCGAGTAGATCAATGAGCAGGTCGCTCTTGTCAGACTGGCTGACCATGATGACTTCTTGGTGAATCTTTTCGGCGGGCTTAGAGACGGCAGCAACGGCGATCTCTTTCGGTGTCTGCATGAACTCTTGCGCCAGCGCACGAATTGGTTTTGGCATCGTGGCCGAGAGCAGGAGCGTCTGACGATTCGGACTGATCTTTCTCATGATCTCTTCGATCGCTGGCATGAAGCCAAGATCAAGCATCTGGTCGGCCTCGTCGAGAACGATGGTGGTGGTCTTATCGAGTCGCGCTTTCCCCGATCGAACATGGTCTAAGAGACGTCCTGGTGTCGCCACCAGAATGTCGAGTCCCGCAGAGAGGGCCTTGATCTGGGGGACGGGACTTGCGCCACCGACCACGAGCGCGACCGTCGGGCGCATGAACTTTCCATAGGTCCGAATGCTTTCGCAGATCTGGTTAGCAAGCTCCCGGGTAGGCGCGAGAATCAACGTGGTGAAGCCACGCGGGCCTGGACCCGTAAATTTCTCTGCACCGAGTCGGCGTGACGCCAATTGATGCAGGATGGGCAGTACAAACGATGCGGTCTTTCCGGTTCCGGTCTGGGCAATACCGATGACATCGTGGCCTGCGATCATCTCGGGGATGACCTGTTCTTGGATGGGAGTGGCGTGGGTGTAGCCTTCGCTTGTGACGGCGCGGACGAGGGGTTCGGCAAGGCCGAGCTCAGCAAATGTTTTCTTCAATGATGACTTTCAAGGAATCGGCCAAAACGGGTCATTGCCCATGGCAGATAGGTTTTATAAAGCGGAGGTGTGCCCAACATCCCTGGCGAATTTGACCGAGGGGAAGGCAAGGCGCGTGGACCCGCAACGATTGCGGTCGGCCAGGCAGAACGAAGGAACAGAGTGGAGCGCCGTGACAACTGGCGAAGACTCAGCCACAGGTGAGGCTAAACGCAAGGGCGCAGTGTAGCTCATTTATTCGCACCGCAACAGAATTATCGGAAATAATTCACTGATGACACGTTTATCTCGTTTTCTACTGCTCTGGGTTAGCACGGCGCTTGCGTTGTGGATTGTGGACGGGCTCTTTGACTCGCTGACATTTCAGTCGATGGAGAGTCTCGCAATGGCAAGTCTCGTGCTCGCCCTGGTGAACCTCACCATTAAGCCTCTGCTGGTCTTATTGACATTGCCACTCACCATTGTGAGTTTTGGTCTGGCCTTGCCCCTAATCAACGGGCTTGTGTTGCTAGGCGTCGCCTCGGTCGTGCCGGGATTTGGGATATCGGGTTTTTGGATGGGGGTGCTGGCGGCGCTGGCCGTATCGGTGGTTAGCCTGATGATCCGCGTCGCGACGGGCCAGACGCGCGTCCAGGCCAAGGTGGTCCGTGGCGGCCACTCCGGCGACAATCGGGTGATTGATGTCGAAGCTCGGGATAAGGAAGAAGGCAAGTCTCGTCGCTCGATTGGTCGAGACGAAGGCGACTGACCTGTCTTTGTTTTTCGCATTATGAGATTTTGTGGGGTTTTGAAATAAATGTGATTTTTTAGTTGCAATGCACAAAAAGTTAACGTTTAATACAACTTGTGCAGCGCATCAAATCCATTCGGAGGCGATGTAAAGCGAAAAAATCAGTGTCGTACCCCTACAAATCATTGGAGAAAAAAAATGAAAAACTTAAACGAGCAGTTCGCCGATATCGCCAAGACCAACGTCGCAGCAGCAATGGAAGTCAGTGACGTTGCCATGAACGGTGTTGAGAAGATGGTTGACCTTCAGATGAAGGCGGTGAAAAACGCCGTTGCAACCCAGGCAGAAAACCTTCAGTCCCTGATGTCTGTAAAAGACGTTCAGGAAATGGTGAAAGTGCAGTCGTCCTTCGCGCTGCCGGCCATGGAAAGCGCCGTGTCTTACGCAAACGCAGCCTATGCCATTGCTTCTGAGACCGCAAACGCCTTTGCCAAAATGGCAGAAGCCCAGATCTCGGCAAACAACGAAAAGATGACGACTGCTGTTGAAGAGTTCTCGAAGAACGCACCTGCTGGGTCTGAGAGCGGTGTTGCCCTCGTGAAATCTGCATTGACGGCGGCCAACGCTGCCTATGAGACAGCGAGCAAAGCCGCAAAGCAGGCCGTTGCTGCAGTTGAGCAGAACGTTCAGTCCGCGACAAAGGCTGGCGTGAAGGCTGCAACGACCGCACTGAAGGCCGCCTAATTCCGCGTCATCAGTCAGTACGAAAACAAAAAAGGACCCTAAGGGGTCCTTTTTGCATTGGTAAAGCGAAGAATCTCTTCACAGACGGCGGCGCTGTAAGGTACAGGATGGGCGCTATCGGGGCAGTCGAAGACACGGGTCAGCGGATGAATCTCAAACAGTCGCTTGACCACCGTGTCGTTGACGATCTCGCTCGACCGGCCGCGTATCAGCAGCATGGGTGCTGATACCTGGGCAAACGTCGCGGCGAAATCGACCCCAGCGAGACGGGTCTCATGCGGAAGATCCAGATGGCCTGGTTGACGAACCGCATGGAGTAGGGCCGGGTCGATATTGAGTTGTTGTGCGAGGTCTTGACCTCCGAGATCGATCGGTGTCGACTTCACCGCTTGGGTCATACCGGTCATCAAGGAGAAGACGCCGCTCCATGGAAGAAGGGGGCCCACGTCATTGAGTATTAGGCTGCCGAGGTGCCTCGGCTTATGACTGGCCATAAAGACGGCGAGAAGTCCGCCCATGCTGGTGCCAACAAGGTGTATTCGCGGTGCGCGGCCATGCGCATGCAGCGATACGTCCGTCACGACACCGACAGCGTGCGCGTAGAAAACTGAAAGATCGCTCAGATAGGTGCTCATGCGGTAGTCGTGCGCCGCATTCAGGCGATCTGAGTCACCACGACCACACCAGTCCAGCGTTAGAACGCGTGCATAGGGGCCCACAGCAGCGGCAAATTGCGCAAAGGATTCTCGCGTCTCCAGTAATCCCGGCAGGCAAAGAAAACAGTCTGTTGCGGACTCGAGACCGAGATCGTCGCCGACCAGCCGTCGACGGCCGTCTCCGTGAAACACCATTAACTCATAGCGTTTCTTACGAAGGGTCATGTGGACAGCAATTTCACGACACGACGAAGGCTGTGGTCATCGGGGTCCATTTCAATGGTGAACCCGAGCCGATGCATGAGGTGCAGCATGTTGCCGTTGTTTCCGTGAACGATGCCTTCGATCGCGGTGAGCTGCTGGTCACGTGCAACATCGAACAGGGAGTTCATCAGGCGAGCGCCCAGTCCCTGACCCTGGTACTGATCTTGAACGACCAAGGCAAACTCGGCCGTTTTCATGTCTGGAAGCAGCATGTATCGCGATACACCGATGACTTCTTCCTCATCCCCGTGGCCCAGCACGGCGACGAGGGCCATATCACGGTGATAGTCGATCTGGGTGAGCCGTGCCAGTTGTTTGGGCGTGTATTCCTTAATGTTGGCCAAAAATCGCATGTACCGAGATTCGTCCGATAGATTTGCCAGGAGGCGCTTGAGATGTTCGCCATCACTCCATCGGAGCGGCCGAATCGTATAGGTGCCCCCCGATGGCATTGGAAACTCTTCGGTGAGATGGGCCGGAAAAGGCATGATTGATAAATGGTCGTAGCGTGGACGACGCTGGCCTGTGCTGCTTTCAACGACCATTCGGGCGTCCACCACAATTGGCCCTTCGTCTGAGATGATCACAGGGTTAATGTCGATCTCCCGGATCGCGGGCATCTCACAAATCATGTCGGACACCTGGAGTAACAACGATTCCAGTTGCTGGAGAATCGGCGAACGCAACCCTTCAGCAGACTGCTCAATTAGCGTCTGACCAAGCTGCGATCGTTGAATAAGTCGCTGGGCGAGCAGCGCGTTGAATGGCGGAAGCTCTAGTGCGCGGTCAGTCGCCCAACGCACCTTTTCGCCACCAACACCGAAGGAGATCACCGGTCCGAAGAGCGGGTCTGTGGTCATGCCGATATAGGCCTCCGTCTGTCGGGCACGATCGATATATCGCTGCACGACGACGCCTTCTAATCTCGCCTTGGGCGCTAACTCACGCAGCCGGTCCATCATGTCGGTGAAGGCCTCACGGACTTCATGGGCGGATTTCAAGTTCAGACGAACACCGCCGATCTCTGACTTGTGGCGAATGTCGGGCGAGTGAATCTTAATGACGACCGGGAAGCCCAACTGATGGGCAATCAGCGCAGCCTCGTTGGCATTACGCGCCATCACAGTCGTCGAGACGGGGACACCGAAGGTGGATAGCAGCGACTTCGATTCCATCTCCGTGAGCGACTGGCGTCGATCGGCGAGCGCCCCTTCAATGATCATTCGTGCGCCGTCCAGGTCGGGCTTTAGATCGACACCAATCGCGGCGGGGACTTGTTGAAGCAGTTCCTGATTTTCACGAAACGCGGTCAGCGAGTGAAAGGCATCGACTGCAGCCTCGGGGGTGCGGAAAGACGGTACCCCTTGCTTCGACAGCCAGTTTCGTGCCTCGCGGGTACTGTGGTCACCAAGCCAGCAGCCAACGATGAGCTTATTCGAGTGCGCCGCCGCTTCCGCGACAGCCTGGGTAATCTTGTCAGTCTCTACACCGATCTGCGGCGAATGAATCACAATGATGGCATCGACCGAGGAGGCCTCACTGGCCCGCTGAATCTCTTCTTGGTAACGATCGCCAGACTCGTCTGCACGAACAATGATCGGATTGTGAGCGGTGAGTTTTGCGAGTTGCATCTGTGAGCTTCGCGCGAGATCTTGCACGAGCAGGGCAGGTCCGCGGCCATTGCTGATGACGGCGATCTGTCGACCTTGCGTCGGTCGGCTTGAGGTCAACATGCGAACGGCGGCAAACAATTGAATGAAATAGTGCACTCGCACTGCGCCTGCGCGACGAATCGCCGCATCAAAGACGTCGTCACTCCCGACCAGCGCCTTTGTGTGGGTGAGTGGATCTGTTGGGGCATGGGTGGTCGCGCCCGCTTTCAGCAAAATGACCGGCTTTACACCGGCGGCGGCGCGGAGTGCACTGAGAAACGCTCTTGGGTTTGAGACACACTCGAGGTACATCACGATGGCATGCGTGTCATGATCGCTGGCAAGAAAATCGAGTGACTGCGCCAGGTCGACATCCGCTTCATTACCAAGGGTGATGACCGCTGAAAAACCAATCTTGTATTCCTCAGCCCAGTCGAGGATGGAGGACGCAAGTGCCCCGGACTGAGAGAGCAACGCCACGCGTCCTGGAAGCGCAGAGTTTGCGCAGATACTTGCGTTGAGCTGGCGTTGTGGCCGTTGGATGCCGAACGAGGCGGGGCCAATCATGGCAATTCGAAGGCGCCTTGCCTCTTCTTGGAGTTGGCGTTGCTGCTCCAAGGAGACGTCTGACGTGAACACGATCGCTGCCTTGGCACGCAGCGTAGCGGCCTCGCGAAGACACTTGCTGATCGCATCCGGTCGCGAAGCGATCAGGGCAAGGTCGATCCGATCAGACTGGATTTCCGGCCAGTAATGAACTGTCGCCTTGGCGTGGGCGAGCTGCTGGGTCAGGGCAGACTGAACGGCGTCACCCGTGCTGTCGTCAAACCAGACCCCGATCTGTTCAGGATCCATTAACGGGGCGAGGAGCTGTTGTTTCATGGTTACGGGCCTAATTGACGCGGCGCACAATTAACCATACCACAGGTTCTTCTACAAATGAACAACCAGTCAACAATTTCTAAAAGGGGCTGACGGGCTCGGCATCGCCAAAGGTGACCACGTGATCGGCCTCAAGTCGGATACCGATGGGCTCGTTCAAGGCGTGATCGTGGTGACTGGGGACGAGCGAGAGAATCTGCTCACCGTTGGGGAGCTCAAGGGTGTAGAGGAAATCGGCACCGCGAAAGGCTTTGCGGACCACCCGTGCAGAGAGGTTGGCGTGGTCATCATGGACAACGTCATCGGGTCTGAGCAGCACACGAACGGGCTTGGGTTGGGTGACCGTTTCGTGGCAACAGCAGGGCTTGAGGGGCAGTTCTCCTAGCGGCGTTTTGACACGATGGCCGATCTGATCCCCACTGATCAGGGCGCCTTCGCCCACGAAACGTGCAACCTGCGCTGAGTTCGGTTCGTGATACAGCGTATAGGGATCGCCCCACTGTGCGAGCGCTCCGTCAAACATCACACCAACCTCGTCAGCAACGGCAAACGCCTCGTGCTGGTCATGGGTGACTAAGATCGCGGTGGTCTGCGTCTGGCCCAAAATATCTCGTATCTCCCGAGCGAGTCGCTCTTTCAGCGAGATATCCAAATTCGAAAAGGGTTCATCCAGCAGGATCAGACCAGGTCTCGGTGCGAGCGCGCGGGCGAGTGCAACGCGTTGTTGCTGTCCGCCAGACAGCTCGTGGGGATACCGATCGGCCTGATCGGCAAGCCCAACGAGTGCAAGCATCTCTTGGGCGTTAGGGGGTAGCGCCTGTCCCGGCGTCAGTCGTTTGCCTCGGGTGAGTCCAAAGGCGACATTCTCGCCCACGGTGAGATGCGGAAACAGGGCGTAGTCCTGAAAGACCACGCCGACACTTCTTTTTTCCGGCGCCATCGATCGAGAGGGGGTCGCAATCGACTGTCCGTCGATTCGAATCTCTCCCGAATGGATATTCAGGAAACCGGCGATGGCGCGAAGGATGCTGGTCTTGCCACAGCCCGATGGGCCGAGAAGACAGCCAATCTTTCCCTTCTCTAACGAAAAGCTGACGTCGCGAACGGCGTCGACGAATCCGGCACGAGCAGCGTGGTCGGGATAGGCAATGCTGATCCGGTCGAGTTCAAGCGTTTTCATTGCAGATGATTATAATTCTCATTTCGGAAAACACAATGGCATGACCCGTCCCAATCCCTCCACCGCCACCCCTGCTGCCTCGCGTCCCTTCCAACGGATGAGGGGGGTGGGGCCTGTGCGTCACGTTGCCTGGCCGCTTGCGGTTGCGACGACCGTGTTGGTGATTGCGATTGTGCTGCCCTTAGCGGCAGTGGGGCTCTTTGGGCTGCAGGCCCTTGCGAAGACCGATACCTTGATCGCGCTGGCCAGTTCGGTGTTGCCGGGATATCTCATCAATACGATTGTCTTAGCGCTGATTGCGAGCCTGGTGGCGATCGGGCTTGGACTGCCGGCCGCGTGGATGATTAGTGCCTATGCCTTCCCGGGACGAAGACTTCTGGAGTGGTCGTTACTGTTACCCATGGCGATGCCGGCCTACGTGTTGGCCTATGCCTACACCGATGCGCTTGATCCGTCCGGATGGTTGTATCGGGACATCGCGCAATCGCTCCTTGGGATTGGGATTGTTTTGCCACGGATCGACATTCGGTCGGTATGGGGAGCAGGGCTCGTCTTGGGGGTGGCACTGAGTCCGTATGTGGCGTTACTCGCGAAGAATGCCTTCGAAGAGCGCCAGGGGGCCGCGTTCGATGCTGCGCGATCGATGGGCCTTACCGATCGACAGATTTTCTTTCGTCTGGCCGTGCCCTTGGCGCGACCTGCATGGGTCGCTGGCCTTGCGCTGGTCGTCATGGAATGTTTTGCGGATTACGGCACGGTCGCTTTTTTCTCCGTACCGACACTCTCCACTGGGTTATTCAAAGCATGGTTCTCTTACGGAGATCGCTCATCGGCGGCACTGATTGCCCTGTTGATGCTGTTGACCGTGTCCGCATTACTCTGGATCGAGCGACGCGCTCGCGGGGGTGCGGGATTTGCGCAGCGTACCTCGGGTGCTGCACGCCCAATCGCTGTGACCGGCGTGCGTGCAATCAAGATGGCGTTGTTTTGCGCGCTCCCCGGGCTCATTGGTTTTCTGATTCCGGTGGCGTTGTTACTGCATGCGGCCCTCAGCGCACAGGCCACCCCCGAGTGGGCCGCATTGCTGATGCAGGCGCGGAACACCATTGTGCTCGGCGTTGTGGCGGTTGCGTTCATTTTGCCTGCCGCGTGGGTCTGTGGACTTGCGTTGCGGCAAGGGGGGCGCTTCACCACGCATGCAGTTCGCCTTGCGGCCAATGGCTATGCGATGCCAGGACTCGTCATTGCAGTGGGGCTCTTGGCATGGTCTGGACTTTTTACTGAGATCGCAGACCAATGGTTTGGCTGGCGGATCGCACTGGTAGGCACCGGAATCCTCTTGTTAGGGGCTTACCTTACGCGATTTTTTGCGGTTGGACTTGGCGCGATTGAGAGCGGCATGACTCGGCTCACGACACATCTTGAGTGGTCAGCAAGCAGTCTTGGTTTGACGCGATGGGAGACCTTTCTTCGGGTGCATCTTCCGTTGATGCGGGGAGCGACGGGCGTGGCGGCGCTTCTGATCTTTGTCGATGTGGTGAAAGAACTTCCTGCGACACTCGTCCTACGTCCCATGAACTTGGATACCCTTGCGGTCACGGCGCATCAGTTAGCGGCGGATGAGCTCTTGTCCCAGGCCGCATGGCCGTCGCTAATGATCGCCCTTGTCGGGCTTTTGCCATTGATGATTCTGGGACCGAAGGCGTTAAAAACTTGAAACTTTTCTGAGCGACAATACCGGCACTATGCCGATGTCGAGTCCGTCACAACTTTTGGCCGCTGTTGATCTGGGGTCCAATAGTTTTCATCTCTTGATTGGACGTGTCTCGGACTCATCCCTGGGGCATCAGATTTATCCCCTGGATAGTTTGAAAGAAGCAGTCCGGCTCGCCGCTGGCCTGGGTCCTGATAAGCGGCTTGACGCGGCATCGCAGGCCAAGGCGCTCGTCACCTTACAGCGCTTCGGAGAACGTCTTCGATCTTTTTCTCCTGATCGCGTTCGCGCAGTCGCAACGAACACGTTTCGCGTGGCCAAAAATGGTGCCGAGTTTCTAAAAACCGCCGAGGCGGCGCTCGGATTCCCGATTGAAATCATTGCGGGTCGTGAGGAGGCGCGCCTGATCTACACCGGCGTTGCACACAGCATGCCCTGTGATGGTCAGAAGCGGCTTGTGATTGATATTGGCGGTGGCTCGACGGAGTTTATTGTGGGGCTCGATTACGAACCGCGTGTCATGGAGAGCGTCTATGTCGGGTGTGTGCGGTTCAGTCAGGAATTCTTTCCAAACGGACAGATTACCCGCGCCGCAATGAAGGCGGCCATCCTGGCGGCGCGGGAGGAGATTCAGGTCATTCGCCAGACGTTTCTTGCGGAGGGTTGGTCGCGAGCGGTTGGATCAAGTGGTACCGCGAAGGCGATTGCAGAAGTTCTGACTGCCAACCGACTCAGCGACGATGGGATGACGCCGCAAGGGCTCGAGGCGTTGCGTGCCATTCTGATCAACGCAGGGCATGCAGACGCGACTGGCTTACAGGGCATGAAGCCCGATCGCATTCCGGTGTTCGCTGGCGGCGTTGCAATTATGTCGGCGATCTTTGATGAGCTCGATATCACTCGAATGCATTACGGGGAGGGGGCACTCCGATTAGGAGTGCTCTACGATCTGTTGGGCCGCTCGCAACATGAGGATATGCGACGCATCAGTGTCGAGCAGACCATGCGTCGGTACTCGGTGGACCTGGAGCAGTCGCGGCGCATCGGTGAAATGGCGATCGTGCTGTGGCGAGGCCTACGCGTTGGGTCTGACGAGGAACAGCAGCTGCTGGAGCAGCACCTTATGTGGGCGGCCTGCCTGCATGAGGTGGGCCACTCAATTTCGCACAATAGCTTTCACAAACACTCCGCGTATATCTTGACCCACTCGGATCTCGCCGGATTTTCTCGGCGTGAGCAGCAGCTCCTGGCCTGGCTTGTTCTTGGGCAACAGGGCAAGCTCACCAAATTACCCTCGGATGGCCGTCACGACGTCGAATGGGCCGCCTTGCTCTGTTTTCGTGTCGCCTGTCTCCTCTATCGCCGTCGCTTTGGGTTGGATATTCCAGCGTTAGCCTTGCAGCGGATATCGGGCGGGTTTGCCCTTGATCTCCCGGAGCCCTGGCTGATTGCGCACCCTTTGACCGAGCATGGGCTTTTGCAGGAGCGCCAGGAGTGGGCGAAGGTTGGATTTGATCTACAATTGAGGGCTGTTTAGGGTTGATCCAGTTCGGATCGGTCTTCGGCAGGCGCGTAGCTCAGCTGGTTAGAGCACCACCTTGACATGGTGGGGGTCGT
>CAYPCG010000008.1:2966-45515 GCA_964409175.1 uncultured Burkholderiaceae bacterium | reverse complement strand
AGATCGGTCATAAATGTGGGGACAGAAACGAAAGAAAACGATTATGCACTGTGATTACAATACGCGCGATGTCGGCAAGCGAATCTATCGAATCAATCAAACCAACTCGCCAAGCACCCCGCTGGAAGCGGCGTAAGGACGCGCGACCGCAAGAATTGATTGATGCCGCGCTAGCCTTGTTTGGTGAGTTCGGTTATGCCCAGACACGGCTTGATGATGTCGCTGCCCGCGCAGGCATCTCAAAAGGAACGGTCTACCTTTATTTTTCAAGCAAGCAAGATCTCTTTGAGGCCGTTGTCCGCGAGCGCGCCGTCCCTTGGCTCGAGTCAATCGACATCAGTGACCTCGATTCACAGGCTGCACTCGAAGATCAGCTGCGGTCTTTTCTTCAGTGGGGCTGGCAGCAATTTGTCGAATCCCGGCTTCACCTCATCGCTCGTATCGTGCTCGCCGAGTCGAACAACTTTCCACACCTCGCGCAGGTCTACCTCCGCGAGGTCATGGGGCCCGTGCACGGGCTGCTGATGGGGTTGCTTGAACGGGGGGCGTCTCGCGGAGAGGTCCAAGGGGAGGTCACCCATGATCGGGTGCGTGCGCTGATGGCGCCGCTGGCCTGGTTCTCGATCTGGCGCCCGACGCTGGCTGCCTACAGCGACCCGCCGGTAGATGAAAGCCGATTTGTAGAAGAGGCCATCGAGATGATTGTCCGCAGCGTGGTCAGGCCGACAGTTCCCCGCCAATGCTAGACTAGGCGCCTCGTTGGAGGCTGCCATGACCCCTGATTTTGCCGATATGGAAAAAGCCCGATCCAAGATGATCGAGCAACAGATCCGCCCCTGGAACGTCCTTGATCCCAATGTCCTAGCACTGCTGTCGTTTATTCATCGGGAAGACTTCGTTCCCCGCTCGCATCGACACCTGGCCTTTGTCGATATGGAAACCCCGCTTCCCGAAGGGCAGGTGATGTTGGCGCCCAAGGTCGAGGCTCGTCTGCTTCAGGAACTTAGCCTAAACCCCACGGACCAGGTCTTAGAAATTGGCACCGGCTCGGGCTACATGGCGGCACTGATGGCACACCAGTCGCGTGACGTGCTGACCATCGAAAAATACTCGAGCCTGATCCAGCTTGCAGAAGAGAACCTGAGCCAGAAGGGGATCAGCAACGTTGAAGTGGTTCAGGCCAACGGGCTGGTAGAAAACCCACGCTGGGCTCATGTTGGATTCGACGCCATCGTAATCTCGGGGGCGGTTGAACGCGTCCCGGATCATCTTGTCCAATGCCTTAATCCCAACGGTCGACTCGTCGCGATAGTGGGTCGTGCCCCCGTCATGCAGGCGGTCTTGATGGAGCGGGTGGCACAGGCCCCTGGACCCAATAGCATCCGCACCACAACACTTTTTGAAACGCTTACTCTACCCCTCGAAGATGCCCCAAAAATCTCGCATTTCAAGTTTTAAATCTGTCATCGCGACTGCCGTCGCGGTAGGTCTCGCCAGTCAAGCGCAGGCTTTCGATCTCTCCACTGCAGCCCGAGAGGCACTTCAGTTTGACAGCACGTTTCTGTCTGCTCAAAAGAAGGCCGACGCAGACGCCACTCGTTTTGGCCAAGGTCTCGGGCTCCTGCTTCCCGCCGCCGCTGCAACAGCGAGCCGCAGTCGCACGGACTTTGATGCGGAAAGCGCCTCTCTGACCGACACCAAGAGCGTTTTTGGAAATACCTACACCGTCAGCCTAACCCAGCCTATCTTTCGTCTAGATCGTCTTGCCGTCTTCAATCAGGAGCGGCTTCGCTCGAAAGCAGGAGTCGCTAATTTCACACAGGCGCGCATTGACGCACTACTACGCGTGACTCAGGCTTACTTTGACGTCCTGGTTGCACAGGACAGCATGAATAGTGTGGAAGCAGAATTAAAAGCGATTGGGCAGCAGCTGGAATCCGCAAAGCGTGCCTTTGAAGTGGGTACGGCGACTATTACTGACCAACAAGAAGCCCAGGCGCGTTTCGATCTGGCGACCGCCAAACAGATTGCGACAAAAAACGATCTTGAAGTGAAACGCAATGCGCTCGCGCAACTGGTTGGCAAACCCGTGCCCCAGCGACTGAGCGGACTGAAGCCCGACGTCAAAATTGCCTCCCCGGAACCCCTGGATGTCGATAAGTGGATTGACCAGGCAAGAACCGCTAACTTGCGTGTGCAGGCCGCGACCTCCGCCGCCTCCATTGCAACCAGCGAACTCGTGCGTGTCGTCTCTGCCGATAACCTTCCGTCAGTCGATCTCGTGGCTCGCAAGACGCGTATCGACCCCTATCGTGCAGGCGGACTACCCCCATACGAGCGCGCCGATACTGATGTCGTTTCCGTCGAGGTCACGGTTCCCTTATTTAATGGAGGAATCGCCTATAACCGAACACGCGAGGCGATGGCCCTGAAAGATAAGGCGCAGTTCGATCTTGAGACGGAACGACGCACCGCTGAACAGCTCGCAAGAAACGCGTTTCTCGGCGTACTAGCAGGACTTTCTCAGGTGCGTGCTTTTGAAGCGGCAGAGAAATCCAGCCGTCTAGCACTCGAATCTAATCAGCTGGGCTACGAGGTGGGTGTACGGATCAATATTGATGTTCTGAATGCCCAGCAACAGCTCTTCACGACGCAGCGCGACCTCTCCAAAGCACGGTATGACACTTTGTTTAACAGCTTGCGCCTAAAGTCCGCTGTGGGCACTCTGTCAGAAAAAGAGATCGACGAGATCAACGAACTGCTGCAGAAACCGACTCCATAAACGCGATCGTCCGCATCGTCGCCCCACGATGTCGGGCGGCAAATGCCCGGGCCTTCTCGGCCCGCGCCGCAACCTCCTGCGGATGATCTAAAAGTCGCGCTCCCTCGCGAAGCCATTCCTCGAACGAACTGACTTCGACTCCCGCGCCACTCTCGACCAGATCGCGTGCGATCTGGGCAAAGTTAAACATGTGAGGCCCGAAGAAAACGGGCCTGCCTGCCGCGCAGGCTTCGATTGGATTCTGTCCACCAAGCGGCATGAGACTACCGCCCATCAGAACAATATCCGCCATGGCCATATAGGCCGCCATCTCGCCAAGCGAATCCCCCAGGATGACGTAAGACGACGGCGGCAATTGGGTAGGAGGCGACACCGGAAACGCTGAACGGCGAAGACAAGCAAACCCCGCTTCTTCTATGAATCGTGCCACACGATCAAAACGCTGCGGATGTCTCGGCACGATCACGAGAACGCCCCGGCGCGCAGCGTCTGACCGCCAGGCGGCCAGCAAGGCTCGCTCCTCATCTTCACGCGTACTGGCGGCAAGCCAGATCGGCGTCAATCCCAGTGGCGCGCGCCAGGTCTGCCCCAGGGCGTTCATCTCAGAGGACACCGCACTATCGAACTTGAGGTTCCCGACAACCTCGAGACGGGGCTTTGCGACCACCCCCACCGATGGGGCATCGGACAAGACCTGACGAAACCCAATCAGGTCAGATTCGTTCTGTGCGGCAATTCCCGAAAGACGCATCACCGCTGGGCGAGATAACCAACGCCACTGCACGAGTCGACGTGCTGATCGTGGCGACAGACGCGCATTCACGAGCACGACCGGGATCTGTAGGACATCAGACTGGGCCAATAGGTTTGGCCATAGTTCTGTTTCCATTAGTACGCCTAACGAGGGGCGTGCCCATCGAAGAAATCGTGCACACGCCCAGGAAAAATCGTAAGGCAATGGAGACTGCACCAGTCGACCACGTCGTGCAAGATCACTCGACGTGTCAAGATATGGCGCAAACAGCTGCGCTCCCGTCTCCGCCCCTGTCGGCGTCGTGTGGGTCAAGACGACACAATGACGAGGATCACGTTCAAGCCACTGCAGGACGAGCGGCGCGGCGGCACGCGTTTCTCCGACAGAGACCGCATGCACCCAGAGCACCTCAGGCGCATCAAGATGCGGAAATGGGCCGTCGATGTGCGCGCTGCGTCCCCAAAATCGGTCAATCCAGTGTCGTCGATACGCGGGCTGGCGAATACTGCGCCACAGAAGATGCCCGATCAGAAACGGGATCATGACAACACCAGTGCCCTGGTAAAGCGCGCGCGCAAAACGTTCGGCAAAGGACTCGCGTACGCGCATCAGCGAATCACCTCTTGCCAGGCATCGAATGCCATCTCCGCGGAGATAGACCCCTCTGCCTGGGATGCAAGCACCCGTGCGTGCGGCGCCCAGAACGGTGCAAAACGCTGTGCAGAAAATCGTGCATGATGCGCACCGGTCATCAGCGCAACCGTCGGTCTCCCCAGGGCAACACTCAAGTGCATTAATCCGCTATCGAGACCGATCGCGCCGCGCGCCGCGCAACACCGACGCGCTAACGCGCCAATGGAGAGTCGGTCCAAGACAACCGCCTGTTCCCCAATCTCCTTCGCAATCGCCTGCGCCTGAAGATGTTCATCCTCTGAGCCCCAGGGAAGTTCCAGACGGTACCCCTGCGATGCAAGCCGCCGACCGAGATCAATCCATTGCGACACAGGCCAGCTCTTCTCAATCCGCGAGGTGCCGTGCAGAAGCAGAATCGTCGGGCTCGACCCGCTGGGCGGAACAACATCACATGGCGGGTCAATCGAACGAATCGTTCCGCCAGGCGCAAGACCAAGCGCCTGCTTGACGAGCTGGCGTAGCCGTTCAATCGCATGCCATTCGGATGGTGCCGACACGCGATGATCCAGCACCAGACTTGCCAATGGCTCACGGGCGCTCCGCCAGTCGTATCCCCAACGGCTACCCCGAGGGCATCGCGCAAGACGCGTCATCCAGGCACTCTTTAAGAGCCCCTGTGCATCAATCACGCGATCGTAGTCGGTCTGTCGGAGTCTCCGAACAAATGCCCGAATCTCCGCAAAGGTTCTGGCAGATAGTCCTTGTCGACGCCAGCGCCGCATCGCGACAGGAATGACCTGATCGACACAGGGCAGTAATTTGGGCAGGTCGACAAACGCCTCCTCGCAGACCCAGTCAATGCGCATCGTCGGCAGCGCATCACTGGCTTCACGCAGCGCCGATAACATATGGACGAGATCGCCCATGGAGCTGGTCTTGACCACCAGGATACGCATGTGCAATCTGCCCTCGCCTTAGAAAGGAAGATCTGCCTGCGGCATCAGTCTGAGAAAATTTTCGCGAAACTCTCCCTGAATTCGTGCGAGTGCCTCGGGATGATCTGCCTCAAAGCGCAACACAATCACAGGGGTGGTGTTCGATGGGCGGGCCAGTCCAAAGCCATCGTCATATTCGACACGAATCCCATCGATCGTGATCCGTTCTTTCGCGGACGGAAACTGTCCCTGTGATCGTAACGCCTCGACCACTGCGACGTTCTGGCCCTCCTGAGTAGGGACCTGAAGCTCGGGCGTTGACGGTGCATTCGGCAGACCCTCTAAGAGCTGCGTCGGATTTGCTACCCGCGAAACGATCTCAAGCAGTCGCGCGGCTGTGTACAGCGCATCGTCAAAGCCATACCAACGGTCATTAAAGAACGTGTGGCCACTCATCTCCCCTGCAAGGGGCGCCTTGGTCTCTTTTAACTTCGCCTTGATCAGCGAGTGTCCTGTCTTCCACATCAGCGGCTGCCCGCCGTGCGCCTTCACCCATCGGGCAACATGTCGGCTGCACTTCACATCAAAAATAATCTGCTCGCCAGGTCGATGGGCTAACACATCCGCTGCGTAGAGCATTAACTGTCTGTCAGGCCAAATGATCTCTCCAGATTTGGTCACAAGACCAAGACGATCGCCATCTCCATCAAAGGCAAGTCCTAGTTCGGCATCAGACTGCTTC
Source organism: uncultured Burkholderiaceae bacterium (assembly GCA_964409175.1). Taxonomy (GTDB): domain Bacteria; phylum Pseudomonadota; class Gammaproteobacteria; order Burkholderiales; family Burkholderiaceae_A; genus Lacustribacter. The sequence goes on along the minus strand of CAYPCG010000008.1, from coordinate 39,669 downwards.
ACGCAGGCGATCAAGTCTTGGAGGTTTTCCGGATGAGCAGGATCTGGATGGTGATTCGGGAAGTTGCCATCCACCTCGCAGAACAAGGGATACACCTTACATCCCAGGCGCTCAAGCAGCTGTGGTGCAAGTCCGCCCGCGACACCGTTGCCCGCATCGATCGCAACCGACATGGGGCGACTCAGACGGATATCGGAGACGATGGCCTGAACGTAGTCCTCCACAATCTCAGGATGCGACTGCCGCTTGCCTTGTTGTGCGACAGCAATCGCCTTGCAGTGCGCCTCGGCGTCGCCAGAGACAATCAGCGAATACAACTCTTGGATCGCGGGGCCCCACAACGTGACCCCTGCCACCATCATCTTCAGTCCGTTGTACTGTGGTGGATTGTGACTTCCCGTGACCGCGACACCGGATCCGCAGCCCGTTTTCACGGTCGCAAAATAGACCACTGGGGTCGGGACCATGCCAAGGTCGATCACCTCAACGCCTGCGGCCATCAGTCCGCGTGCGAGTGCATCCACGAGGCGTGGGCCTGACAGGCGGCCATCCCGGCCAACCACACAGGACTGCCCCCCCTGCCGATGAATCATCAGGCCAAGGGCGGCGCCAATCGACTCGACCACGGATTCGGTCAAGGTCTGATCGACGATGCCGCGAATGTCATAGGCTTTAAAAATGGAACGATCGGGGTGCAAGCGAGGCCCTCCTTGTGGGATGTCGCTTAATGCGACAATGGGACCTCTATTCTAAAGACTTCAACCCTTATGGCGACCTATGTCATCGGTGACGTCCAGGGCTGTTGCGACAGCCTCGAGGCCCTGGTCGATCAGTTGCCGCTGAAACGGCACCGCGACCGGCTTTGGTTCGTGGGGGACTTGGTCAACCGCGGTCCCAAGTCACTAAAAACTCTTCGACGCCTGGTCCAGGCAGGGCCAGCCGTCACCTGCGTCTTAGGCAACCATGATCTTCACCTTCTCGCCGTCGCAGCGGGCGCACGAAAATCCCAGCCCCTCGATACCATCGCACCCATACTGCGCGCGCCCGACGCGGAGGCACTCATCGACTGGATTCGTCGCCGGCCGCTTGCCTATGCAGAGGGAAAGACGCTGATGGTGCATGCGGGCGTCCTGCCCCACTGGACCATCAGTCGAACCTTATCACTTGCAAAAGAGGTCTCATCCCGTCTGCGAAGTGACCACTGGGTCGACTTCATCCATGAGATGGTCAGCGGAGGAAAGCCGCACTGGCGAGATGGGTTGCGCGGACAGCGACGCATGCGGGCAATCCTGAGTGTTCTCACACGGTTACGCTATCTAGATCGGCACGGAATCCCGGAGTTCAAAAACAAGCTTCCGCCTGAGCAGGCGACACACCTCACCCCATGGTTCGAGATCCCCAATCGCAGAACCGCGCAGAGTCGAATCGTCTTTGGGCACTGGTCATCACTTGGGCTCGTGATGCGCCCCAATTTGATCGCACTCGATACTGGATGTGTCTGGGGACGACAGCTCACCGCTGTCCGACTTGAAGACGGGAAGATCTTTATTCAGCCCAGCTTAGAACGTGCTGCGATCGGCACCGACTAGCGACGCCTCAATTGCCGTGCGAATGCGGTGCTCGGCGGCGGCGGCCAAGGCGTGACGTGTTAGTGGCGGCGGTAATGCATCAATCACTGGTAAGAGTCGAATGTCTGCCGATAGGTCTCGCGCAGCAAGAATCTGCACAATAGACTGGACGAGCGTCTGGTCTCCCACAAAGGCGGGAATGGTGGAGACCTTACCCCGCTGAAAGTAAACGAGTGCAATCGGCTGAATCACCTGGCGCTGAAAGGTCTCGCCATCAGACGCCATCGCAGACGCGAAAAGACTCGTATGAAAGGGCAACAGACCCGTTCCGTCACTCGTGGTGCCCTCTGGAAAGAACGCGACACGCTCGCCTGCTGCAAGTCGCTTGCTCATCAACTGATTGACGCGTCGAACCGCATGCCGACTTCCGCGCTCGACAAAAATCGTCCCAGAGCCCGCCACCAGCCATCCGATCAAAGGCCATCGACGGATCTCTGCCTTCGCAACAAAGGTTGCCGGCAATACGGAATTCAGCACAAAGATATCGAGCCATGACACATGGTTCATGACCAGAAAATCTGGCAACGGCGTTCTAGCGCCCGCTGGACGGACCAGCGTCACCCGAAGGCCACAGGCCCGCACTAGCCAGGTCGACCAGTGCTGTTTAATTCGGTCGCGTGCTGCAACAGACAGCCAACGATAGCCCAGGAGAAGAATGAGAAGCCCAGCCAACAAAATCACCACCAGGGTGGCGAGTCGCCAAACGAGGCGAATCATGTGGAGTGGCGTGTCCCGATCGAAAAACCGCCCGATTCCCGATGAAAGACGGGTCGACCATCGACCAAGACCAGGTTGACCTGCCCTTGAAGATCAAGCCCAACATACGGCGTATTGGCACCCTGAGAGTAAAGACTTTTCGGGGAGACCTGCCAGATCGCTTCTGGATTGAAGACGCAGAGGTCGGCCTGCGCGCCGATGGAGAGCTGACCCGCATCCCGCCCGAGGACTGCCGCTGCATTGACCGTCAGACTCTGAATCGCCTGAGTCATGCTGATCTTCGATTCCGCTGCCCACTTCAACGTCAGTGGCAGCAATAGCTCTAGTGCAGTCACGCCAGGTTCTGCTTCACCAAAGGACAGTTGTTTGGCATCGTCATCAATCGGGGCGTGATCCGAGCAGATCACGTCAATCGTGCCGTCGAGGACTGCTGCACGAATTGCATCACGGTCTCGTTGACCGCGAAATGGTGGCAACACGCGCGTGTTGGGATCGAAATCTACGATATCGAGATCGGTGAGGTGCAGGTGATGAACAGCGACATCCGCGGTCAATCGAAGGCCTTCCTGCTTCGCCTGACGCACCAGTGCAATTCCAGCCGCCGAGGATAGGCGACACAAATGGACGCGAACCCCCGTTGCGCGCATCAGCTCGAAAATGGTCTGAAGCGCAATCGTTTCATTGGCTACCGGAATTCCGGGCAGCCCCATCCGGCCCGAGACGGTCCCGGAATGCGCGACCCCCGTGCGGCCAACCCAGGGATCCATCGGGTAAAGCCAGACTGCATAGTCAAAGGTTCGCGCGTACTGCATCGCCCGCATCAGCACCTGTGTGTTCACGATGGGATGAGGGCCCTGGGAGAACCCCACGCATCCGGCTTCGGAGAGCTCCGCCATCTCGGTGAGATGCTCTCCCTTGAGCGCCGTGGTCAGCGCCCCAAGCGGATGCACATGCGCCTGGGCAAGATTTCGTGCACGATGCTTAAGCATCTCCACAAGTCCTGGCTCATCGAGCGGTGGATCCGTATCCGGTGGGCAGACAAGCCGTGTGACACCCCCCGCAATGGCCGCACGCATCTCAGACTCGAGCGTCGCCTTGTATTCAAATCCGGGTTCGCGAAGACGTGCCGAAAGGTCAATCAGACCAGGGCAGACGATATTTCCCGCCACGTCCATGATCTGGTCTGCCTCGAAACCGGCCAAGGGTTGGCCAGGGGGCGTTAAGGCCACGAGGCTTCCGTCTGCGATCCATAGATCCATCGGCTGATCCACCTTGTTCGCTGGATCAATCAGATGACCCCCACGAATCAACAGTCGTGGCAGCGTTGCCGGGACCGACATCATGCGCGTGGCAGCCATCAGTGGTGGGCCTCCGACAACATACTCATCACGGCCATGCGTACCGCGATACCGAAGGTGACCTGCGACAGGATGACCGACTGGACACCATCCGCCACAGCAGAATCAATCTCGACCCCGCGATTCATGGGACCTGGATGCATAACAATCGCATCGGGTTTGGCTACCGCAAGCTTTTCTTGGGTAAGTCCGTAGTGCTTAAAGTATTCCTGCGTCGACGGTAACAGTGCCCCCCGCATCCGCTCATTTTGCAGACGAAGCATGATGATGACATCCACATCACGCAGTCCCTCGATGAGGTCGGTATAGACCTGAAGCCCCATCTCTTTTAGCCCAGAAGGAAGCAGCGTGAGAGGGCCAATTGCTCGGATCTCTGGGACACCCAGCGTCGAGAGCGCGTGAATATTCGATCGGGCGACCCGCGAGTGCAAGATATCGCCAACGATCGCGACTCGTAAGTGATGAAAATCGTTTTTGAAATGTCGGATGGTGTAGGCGTCGAGCAGCGCCTGCGTGGGATGCGCATGACGGCCGTCCCCCGCATTGATGACTCGGATATGCGGGGCGACCTTATTGATGTGCTTGGCAATCAGGTACGGGGCACCACTCTGTCCGTGCCGCACCACAAACATATCCGCCTTCATCGCTGCAAGGTTATCAATCGTATCGAGGAGTGACTCTCCCTTTGAGGCGCTCGAGGCCTGCACGTTCAGGTTGACCACATCTGCTGAGAGCCGTTTTGCAGCGATTTCAAACGTCGTCCGCGTCCGGGTCGAATTCTCAAAAAACAGATTGAAAACGCTCTTACCCGCTAAGAGAGGAGCATTGACGACTTCTTTTGGATCCTCTGGATTGAGGAAGGTCTTCGCTCGGTCCAGAATCTGCAACAGCAACGCCCTGGGAATTCCCTCGGTCGTCAGGAGATGGGTAAGTGCGCCTTCGGCACTAATCTGAATGGACTTGGCCACGGGGTGCAAGTATATCCAAAACACTCTGCAAAAGAATTGCGGCTGCTTCCGAATCAATCGGATCGTGACCTGGCGCGACCGCGGACGTCCAGCGCTCATCGACCAGCGCAACCGGAAGCCCAAACCGGCCATGCAGCTGGTTGGCAAAACGCTGGCAGCGGGCTGCAAATGGATGGGCATTGCCGTCGGGATATTGTGGCAGGCCGACAATCAGTCGATCCGGCGCCCACTCTGTTAAGAGGGTCTGAATGGTCTGAAACCGTTGCTCGCGAAGTGGTTCCTCAATGACGGTGAGTGGCCGGGCACCACCCGTCAAGGTATTCCCGATGGCCACCCCAATACGCCGTTCCCCGAAATCAAACGCCATGAGGGTTTCGACACCCTCAGGCCCTGATTTAGGCATGCCCTGCAACCCCAGAGAAATGCAAAGGATCGACGCCAAGCAGCCCAAAAGCGTAGGCGAACCGCTCGTCAATCGGGACATCGAAGATCAGTGAGGTATCCGAAGCAGGCACCGTTAGCCAGGCGTTAGCGGCAAGCTCTTGGTCTAGTTGTCCCTCTCCCCAGCCGGCGTAGCCTAACGAGACGAAAATTCTTTCAGGGCCCCGCCCAGCGGCTGTCGCCTCGAGAATGTCGCGAGACGATGTAAGCCCGGTGACGTCGTTTAACACCAGCGTGGAGCTCCACTTGCCCACCGGCTCGTGCAGCACGAACCCCCGATCGGTCTGTACCGGCCCCCCAAGGAAAACAGGTTCGTTACCAATAGGACCATAGCTGTGTCGGCCCGACTTCACCGCGATATCGGACGGCATTGCGGGACTGAGGTCAATACGCTCGAAGAGCGTTGCCAGGGTCATGTCCGACGGGCGGTTGACGATCAGCCCCATGGCCCCCTTTGCGTTGTGTTCGGCGACGTAGATCACTGTCCCGCCAAACTGGGGATCGGTTAGATTTGGCATGGCCACGAGATAATGATGGGCCACGTTCATCTCAAGATTTTTGGGCGCAGACATGGTCCAATTCTAACGCCTCGATGGATCGAAAACACGTTTTTTAAGGCCTCTTATGCCCCGCGCTCTGACCTCCTCCACCGCTTCGACGCCCGCGATGACCGCAGGACCCACAACACTTGTCTGGCTTCGGCGAGATCTTCGCCTTGAGGACCATGCCGCGCTTGCCGCTGCACTCCAGCACCCCGAATCGATTCAGCTCGTTTTCATCTTTGATGAGACCATTCTGTCTGCGATCCCACGTCCAAAAGGGGTTGCTGTCATCGAGGATCGACGCGTTGCGTTCATTCACGCGGCACTCGCAGAGATTGCGCATCGACTCCACGCATCGGGTGCCCATCTGATTGTGCAGACCGGAGACCCGACAGCACTAATTCCCGAGCTTGCAGCGCAACTGATGGCCGCACGCGTGATCACCGCCCATGACGATGAGCCTTACGCCAAGACACGAGACCATGCGGTGCAGACCCGTCTTCAGGCGCTCGGCATCGCCTTTGAGACGGTGAAAGACCAGTGCATTTTTGAACGGCAAGAGGTGTTAACGGGATCCGGTAAGCCTTTTTCGGTATTTACCCCTTACAAAAATGCATGGCTTAAGCGGCTCACCCCAGCAGACATTGCACCGCGGATTACCGCTGCGGGGAGCGCCTCGTCTGCGACTGTCAGTCGCACATTCGCAGCGCGCCTCGTGCAGAAGGATCGTCTACCGAAGTCACTCCAAGCAGACATTCCGTCACTTGATGCGCTTGGCTTTAGTCCAGGGAATCTCTACGCGCTCAAAATTCCGCTCGGTGAATCGGGGGGTCAGACGCTCTTTGAAGAGTTTCAGCCACGTATTGGGCATTACAAGGACACACGCGATTTTCCTGCGGTCAAAGGCCCTTCGTATCTTTCTGTTCACCTGCGCTTTGGCACGATCTCAATTCGTCAATGCGCCGCCTTCGCCCTGGCCCAACAACGAGAACATCCAGGCGCAGCGGAAGGTGCCAGCACCTGGCTCTCTGAGCTGATCTGGCGCGATTTCTATATGCAGATCCTGTCGAATAATCCGCATGTTGTTGCCAAATCCTTTAAGCCAGAATATGACGCGATATGTTGGGAAGATGGTGGCGCGGCAGAGCAAGATTTTGTTGCGTGGACCGAAGGGCGAACAGGCTACCCGATTGTCGATGCCGCGATGCGCCAGTTAAATGCAACGGGATATATGCACAACCGACTTCGGATGATCGTCGCCTCGTTTCTCACGAAAGACCTCGGCATTGACTGGCGACGTGGGGAGGCCTATTTTGCCTGGAAGCTCAATGACTTTGACCTGGCCGCAAACAATGGTGGCTGGCAGTGGGCGGCATCCACAGGGTGTGATGCGCAGCCCTATTTCCGAATTTTCAATCCGGTCAGTCAGAGCGAACGGTTCGATCCAAAGGGCAGTTTTATTCGTCGGTATGTGCCTGAGATTGCAGGCCTGTCGGATCGTGACATCCACGCACCTTGGCAGGCGTCACCGATCAGCCTGAGTGGCGCAGGGATTCAACTTGGGGTTCAGTATCCCGCTCCCATCGTTGATCACGATGCGGCGCGGAAAAAAACATTGATGCGTTTTTCAGTCGTTAAGAAACAGTCTGTCTAGGGCAAGGATGTGACAAGACAGCAAAGGTCTTAGATTTCGACCATTTCAAAATCAGACTTCTGAGCGCCGCACTCGGGGCAGGCCCAAGTGATCGGCACATCTTCCCACTTTGTTCCGGGCGCGATGCCATCTTCAGGCCACCCTTTGGCCTCGTCATAGATCCATCCACAAATCAAGCACATATAGGTTTTCATAGAGCGAACTTTCTGAAATAGAACGACTTAGAATGACAGAAGTTTATCCTTAAGACGATTCGAGAGTTTTAAATGCCTGATCAGAATATTTCAAAAAGTGAAGCCCTGTTTGCACAGGCACAAAAGACTATCCCGGGCGGCGTCAATTCACCGGTCAGAGCCTTCCGCTCCGTGGGGGGAACCCCCCGGTTTTTCGCCAAAGCGAAGGGCGCTTACGGCTGGGACGCCGATGGCAACCGCTACGTTGACTATATCTGTTCCTGGGGACCTGCGATTGTCGGTCACGCACACCCCGAGGTGATTGCAGCGGTTCAAAAGGCAGCCGAGCACGGCCTGTCGTTTGGCGCGCCCACGGCGGCAGAGGTCGACATTGCAGAGCGTATTCGTGGTCTGTTGCCATCGATGGAGATGATGCGGCTCACGTCATCTGGCACTGAAGCGACGATGTCCGCAATTCGTGTGGCCCGAGGATTCACTGGACGAAATAAGATCGTGAAGTTCGAAGGCTGTTACCACGGCCACGTCGATAGCCTGCTTGTTAAAGCCGGCTCCGGTCTGTTGACGTTTGGGAACCCCACGTCTGCAGGAATTCCAGAGAGCTTTGCTGCCGAGACGATCGTCTTGGATTACAACGACATCGAAGCGGTCAAGCAATGCTTTGCAGCGCATGGAAAATCAATTGCCGCGATCATCGTGGAGCCCGTTGCAGGAAATATGAACCTGGTGAAGCCAGCCCCCGGATTTCTGGAAACCCTTCGAGACGTCTGTGATGCCTCTGGTGCGCTCCTTATTTTTGATGAAGTCATGACAGGGTTTCGTGTCGGACCACAAGGCGTACAGGGACTATCCGGCGTTCATCCGGATCTCACCACACTCGGAAAGGTAATTGGCGGGGGCATGCCGATGGGCGCCTTTGGGGGCCGTCAGGACGTGATGTCTTGCGTTGCCCCGCTCGGCCCTGTCTATCAGGCCGGAACGCTATCGGGTAACCCCGTCGCAGTTGCAGCGGGTCTTGCCACACTGCGGCTGATCTCTGCACCTGGATTTTTTGAAAAGCTCACGGCCATGACAGCAGCGTTGATGCAGGAGCTTGTGGATATCGCACGCGCGAGTGGTGAGAAGTCTTTCAGTGCAGACAGCGTGGGAGGAATGTTTGGTATCTACTTCAGTGACCGCCCTCCCGTCACCTTTGAAGACGTGAATCGCTCCGATCGAGAGCGATTCAATCGCTTCTTCCACGAGATGCTGACCCGAGGGGTCTACCTTGCACCGTCTGCGTTTGAGGCGGGCTTTCTATCGATTGCCCACGAGGGCGATCCAATTCGAGAGACCCTTGATGCAGCAAAGGAAAGCTTCAAAGCGCTGCAGCGATAGGTCCGCCAGGAGATGTTAAGCCCATGACACGCCGCGGCAGGTTTGCGCCATCGCCCACAGGGCCCCTTCATCTGGGATCCCTGGCGACCGCGTTAGCAGGCTGGCTTGATGCGCGTGCCAATGGTTATCTCTGGTTTGTGCGTATGGAAGATCTGGATACCCCACGCGAAGAACCGGGTGCAGCGGCAGTCATCCTGCATCAGCTCAGGTGTCATGGGCTCCACTGGGACCCCTGGGTCGGTGAAGGCGCCAATGCACAAGGCGTACTCTTTCAGAGTCGTCGCCACGCCGCCTATCAGACTGCGCTTGAGACACTCATCGCCAAGGGACGATGCTACCCCTGCACCTGCTCACGCAAACGGCTACAGGCGGCGATCGACTCAGGTAAGACACGCCATAACCCCGACGGAGAGATCCTCTACCCGGGATTTTGTAGAAGCGACATCGTAGAGGTCTGCTCACGCGAGGTAGCGGCAGATCGTTTCGCTGCACTCAATCAGCTCGGCACTGCCTGGCGATTCCGAAGTGAGAGCGGCGATGATTTTGTGGTTCGACGTGCTGACGGCTTCTGGGCTTATCAGCTTGCGGTCGTTGTCGATGACAGCTTTCAAGGCATTACGAACATTGTTCGAGGCGATGACCTTTTACATGCCGCACCACGCCAGACCGAACTCCGACGTGCGCTGGGAACCATCGAGCCTGCAGTGTTCCACGTTCCGGTTGTGCGTAACGAACTCGGCGAGAAATTATCCAAGCAGACGCTAGCGCCCCCGCTTCGCACAGATGATGCCGACATGATTCGCATGCAGATTGAATGCGCCTGGTCTCATCTAGAGCTCACGATGACCATCGGCTGGGTTGCGCGGGTACGCGGGGTGGCAAAACGCCTAATTCAAGAACTCAGACGGGCCCCAAAGCCGCCCGCGCTAATGATGGACTAGGCCGCGCCCTCTGGTTTTGTCTTTCCCCCAAGCAATGCAGGGACCGGCCTCGGTGCACGACGAATACTAGATAACCCCGGACCAGCCGGTTTGGGTGTCGGCATCACCGCCTCTCGCGAAGGCGATGCAGCAGAGGTCTTAGACTCGTATGGCTGACTAAAGATTGGATCCGACGGGGCAGGTGGAGGTCTTACTCCCGAGAAACGAGGCGCTTCAGAACCCCCTCGTTCGGCTTCGCGCGAGCGGCCCGCACGGCTGCGCTCTCGGCTAGATTCGCGCGTGGAATCGTGACGCGACGTGCGCTCCATTCGAAACTCTCCGGGCAGTGACTCGCGAGAGATCGTTTTCTTAACCAGCTTTTCGATGTCCGCAAGAAGCCTGTCATCTTCCGGCGCCGCCAGTGACATTGCACGACCGCTTGCCCCGGCGCGACCCGTACGGCCAATACGGTGAACATAGTCTTCCGGCGAGTAAGGAAGGTCGCAGTTAATCACTGCTGGGAGCTCCGCGATGTCAAGACCGCGGGCCGCAACATCGGTCGCAACCATCACTTCGACTTCGCCTTTTTTAAACTTCTCGAGCGTCGCCAGACGCTCGGACTGGGATTTATCACCATGAATTGCATCGGCAGGAATACCTGCCTGTTGAAGCTCGCGGGCGAGACGACTTGCGCCAATTTTGGTGTTGGTGAAGACAATCACCTGACGCAGTCCTTCACTCTTAATCAGATGGGCGACCGCGGCCCGCTTTTGCTCAGCCCGCTCGACACGATAGACGACCTGCGTGACATTTTCAGCGGTTGCATTCCGCGCGGCGACCTCGATCACCACGGGGCTTTCATGCAGAAATGTCTTCGCAAGCTTCCGAATCTCGGGCGAAAATGTCGCGGAAAACAATAGGCTCTGTCGCGTCTTCGGTAATAGATTCACGATCCGCTGCAGGTCCGGCAGAAAACCCATGTCGAGCATTCGATCCGCCTCATCGAGCACGAGCACGGATACCGATGCGAGCGAGACCGTCTTTTGTTGCACGTGGTCCAGTAACCGACCTGGCGTCGCGATCAGAATCTCCACTCCAGAACGAAGCGCTGCGGTCTGGGGCGCCATATCGACCCCTCCGAAGACCACCACACTCTTTAACGGAACATGCTTGGCATAGAGCTCGACGTTTTGGGCGATCTGGTCCGCCAGCTCGCGCGTTGGTGCGAGCATGAGTGCCCGAACTGGGTGACGCGCAGGAGAGGCGCTGGTGTTCGCATACGGCATTAGCCGTTGCAGAATCGGGAGCGTAAATGCGGCTGTTTTCCCGGTACCGGTCTGGGCTGCGCCCATGACATCCTTACCCGAGATCACCACAGGGATCGCCTCCGCCTGGATCGGCGTGGGCGTTGTGTAACCAACTTCTGCAATTGCCCGCATCAGGTCAGGATGAAGGCCGAACGAATCAAAACTCATTCAGGCATTATCCACGATGTTCCTGTCAAAACGCCATGGCAAACGTGTCCCGCAAACTGATTCCTGTCGCATTTGTGCTCATCTGGAGCTCTGGGTTCATCATTGCCCGCTACGGCATGCCCCATGCGGAGCCGATGACCTTCTCCTTTCTGCGGTTCCTTGGGGTGCTCCTGGTCATGGTGCCCGCGGTGTTACTTATTCGCCCGCACTGGCCTGAGCGCCACCAGGTAGCCCACATCGCCGTTGCAGGGGTACTTTTGCAGGCGGGCTATCTCGGGGGTGTCTGGGCAGCGGTTCGACACGGCATGTCCGCAGGGCTCGTGGCATTGATCATGGGACTGCAGCCAATTCTGACCGCATGGGCCGCGGCTTACCTGGCTGAGCGCGTCTCGGTCCGTCAATGGATCGGCCTGGCACTCGGACTGAGTGGCGTTGGTCTAGTCGTCTCCACAAAACTTTCGATCGCAGGGCTCTCCCCCTTCAGTCTGGGTCTCGCCGCGTTTGCACTGGCCAGCATCACCACCGGCACTCTCTATCAGAAGCGGTTCTGCCCCGACTTTGATCTTCGTGCAGGATCCGTCATTCAATTCAGCGTCTCAGCGGTGGCCTGTCTACCTTTTATGGTGCTCTTCGAAACCAGGCAGATTGACTGGCATCCCGAGCTCATCGGCGCGCTGCTCTGGGGAATCTTCGGGCTCTCCATCGGTGCGATCTCCTTGCTCTTCATCATGATTCGCGAAGGTCGCGCCACACAAGTCACTAGCCTTCTATATCTCACACCACCAACCACCGCCGTGATGGCCTGGATCCTATTTGACGAACCGATTACACTCATCACTGTCCTAGGGACGCTCCTCACCGTCTTCGGCGTCTGGTGGGTTGTGACCCAAAAGAAGGACCCCCTCCCCAAAAGCAGTTCTTCCTCAACTTAGATTAGGAGTATTCACGTGAAAAAGACGATGATGAGTCTTGGGCTTGCCGCCGCTGTGATGGCCACCTTCCCCATGACAGCCTCTGCCCAGTTCGCAAAAAAAGAAGATGCCATCAAATACCGCCAGAGCGCCTTCGCACTGATGGGTAACCACATGGGGCGTATCGCTGCGGTCACGAAAGGCGAAGTGCCCTTCAATGCGGCAGACGTTCAGAAGAGCGCTGCGCTGATCGCGACCTTGTCAGAGTTGCCCTGGTCAGCATTTGGTCCTGGCACAGAGGGTGGCAAAGCCATGCCGGCCATTTGGAAAGAGACCGACAAAGTCAAAGCGGGTGCCGACAGATTTATGAAGGCTGCCGCTGACCTGAACACCGCTGCGAAATCGGGAAACCTTGAGCAGATCAAAAAGGCGTTCGGCGCAACAGGTCAGACCTGCAAGGCCTGTCACGACAACTACAAAGAGAAGTAATCAATTTAGGCTGCAGCGATCAACGCCACAGCAGTTGCAATAAAGGCCGCAATCACTGCGGCCTTTATTCTTAAAGCCCAGTCGTCGCGTGCAGCGACTTCAGACGCACGCAGTGAGACCCGCTGATTTCCATGAATCATGGCAGGCACAAGATTGTGACGCCGCACCCGGGCATGGAATACGATTGCCCCAACATGCAGCGCCACCAGCCCAATCAAAACCCACTCGAGCTGCTGATGCAGACGGCTTGCAAGGGCGACCATGTCACTGCTCACATGTTTGACCAACGGGCCATCGAACGCAATCTCATCCGTGGTCATGAGCCCAAGGGTGGCCTGAAACGTAAAGACCAACAACAAGCCCATCACTGAAATTGCGCCCAATGGGTTGTGCCCTGGGGTCGTCGGTAGTGCCCCACGCATCTCCGCGATGACCGCCTTCGGACCCTTCATAAACTGCGCAAATCGCGCATAACGCGACCCCCAAAAACCCCAGCACCACCGGAATCCCAATAACGCGAGCGCACAGTATCCAAATCGCGCGTGCCAGTCCATCGCATTACCGCCGATCTTTACGGAGATAAATGAACCGATCACGGTAATCGCCAAACCCCAATGAAACAGCCGCGTCGGTAGATCCCAGACACGAATTGATTTCATCTCCACAACAAGACTCCTATCACAATCACCGCAACCGTCGCCCAGCCGAGCCGATCGACATATCGCTGAAGCAAGGATTCCATACGGGCCCCACCCCACTTCATAAGTCCTGCCACCAGATAGAAACGTCCACCACGTCCAACGAGTGAGGCCACGGTAAAAGGAATCAGCGGCATCCCCAACATCCCTGCCGCAATCGTGAAGGCCTTGTAAGGAATCGGCGAAAAGCCTGCAATGAAAACAGCCCAAAAGCCCCACTCCATGAACCAGACCTGTGCCGTTTGAAATGGTTCCCAGAGACTCGATGCCTCTAGCCACGGCCGAATGGCCTCGAAAAATAAGGCGCCAATCAAATACCCAAAGAGTCCTCCGGCAACCGACGTTAACGTGGTGAGGGTGGCGTACCACCAGGCCCGCTCGGGTCGAGCCAGGCTCATTGGAGCGAGCATCACATCAGGGGGGATTGGAAAAAATGAGGATTCCGCAAAACTAAGCACCCCAAGAACCCAAGACGCCTTCGGGTGACGTGACCAGCGCATCACGCGGGCATAGAGCGGAGAAAAAAGTCGCATAGCAGTGAGTGACCAAAGAAATATGACCGAGACTCTACAATACGCCAATGCGATTCATAGATGCCCGGTCCAACCGAGATGCTTTTTTTGCGGGGTGTCGCGATGCCTTCGGGGTCCCCGCCGCGGTACTGTTGGCCGGTATGCTGGGATTCGGTGCGCTTGGGTACGCCAGCGGCCTGACGCTAAGCCTTACAACAGCAACTAGTGTGCTGATGTTTGCACTTCCAGGGCAGGTAGTTTTTGTAGAGATGATGGCTGTCGGGGCCTCCGGGCTTGCTATTGCGACTGCGACCGCACTCACCGCGGCGAGATTCCTGCCGATGACCCTAACCCTGGTTCCCCAGATTCCGAAGGCGGATCGGAATCGCTGGCTTTACGGCAGCGCCCATCTCATCTCGATGACCAGCTGGGCCGTCATGATGAGAGACTTTGGGCGCATCCCGCCTGAGCGACGACGGGCCTACTTCACTGGATTCGGTCTTATCTGTTGGGGATCGAGTCTGCCAGGTACGGCAATTGGATATCTGCTGGCTGAATTTCTTCCGCTACCGCTCACGATCGGCCTGATCATGATCAATCCTTTGTTTTTTCTTCTAGGATTCACAGAGGTCAAAGCACAGGCCTATCGGCTGGCCTTACTCGCCGGTGGCATTTTAGGGCCGCTCGTCTATACCGTCGTGCCGAGCTGGAGCATTCTGATCTGCGGCATCGTCGGCGGCACGGCTGCGTTTTTAATTGACCTGAGCCTCTCCCGTCGATAAGTCATGGAACTTCTGTCCACACTCACGAATCAGCCTGCACTCTGGGCTTGGATGATCTTGGGTCTGGCATCACTGGGCACCTACCTCTGGCGAGGTCTCGGCGTCCTATTGTCCGGCAAGATTTCGCAAGAAGGTCCTTTGTTTCGATGGATCACCTGTGTGACCTACGCGATGGTGGCCGCACTCGTTGTTCGAATCATTGTCTTACCCGTAGGCGCATTAAGTCAGGTCTCACTGCTCTATCGAGTCATCGCGGTGGGAACTGCGCTCGCAGTCATGATGGCGCGAAAAAATGCGCTGGTGCCGGCACTTACCACCGGTACCGTTCTGATCGTGATCTTTGGCTGGCTAGAAGGGCTACGCTAGCGTTTGTTACGCCTTCAGCCAGTACCGGTCTTGGTGTAGACCGTTCGCGACGGGAAGGGAATCTCGACGCCTTCTTGGTCAAATACCTTTTTGAGACGACGTAGAAACTCCCTGCGCACGGGGCCCTGCTCCAACGCCACGACCTTTATCCGACACCGAATCGTCACGGCCGAGTCCGCAAACTGGTCCACGCCCATAATCTCGATCGGCCCGAGCATCTTGGGGCCCATTTCATTGTCGTCCTGCATTTCTGTCGAGACCCGCTGCAAAATGGCAAAGATTCGATCAGTATCTTCGTGATAGCTCACGCCGATGTCTGTCACCGCATAAGCGAACTCACGGCTCTTGTTGGTCACCGTGGCGATAATCCCATTCGGCACGTAATGCACCGCTCCCTCAACATCTCGAAGACGCACGTACCGTAAGGTGACCTCCTCCACAAGGCCTGACTTGCCGCCGACCTCCACCATGTCGCCAACCCGAATCTGGTTTTCGAGCAACATGACAAATCCTGTGAAATAGTCTTTCACCAGACTCTGGGCCCCGAAACCAACCGCAAGGCCTGCAACGCCAGCCGTGGCCAGAATTGGCGCGATTGAAATCCCGACCTCTGACAGAATCAGCATGACCGTGATGGCCCCAATAAGGACGCTAGCGACGTATCGCGAGACCCGCATCAGTGTCTCAATACGCTTTCGCTCCTCTGGCTCGGCACTTCGTGACCGCATACGATCGTCCAGGAGATGGAGGAGTCGCCCAGAAAGGGTGAGCAGGCCCCAGGCAACGAGCAAGATCAAAAATACGTTCGTCAAAGACACCAGAACCTTGGCCCAGCCGGGAAGCTCCGTACCGAGCTGGGTCACAAAAAATCGTTCAACGAACTCTTTCATAGGCGGTTTTTTAAATGGGTCTCTCAGTAAAATGGAACTATAACGTCAACAACACTCGGGGAGCTTCCATGGCCACACTTCGCCCAGCCTTTTACACGGATGAGATCTTTGTTGGGCAGACTGCCCAACAATCGAAAACGATTACCGAAACGGACATCATTCTCTTCTCGGCGGTATCGATGGATACCAACGCGATCCACCTGGACGAAGACTATGCCAAGACCACTCGATTTGGTACTCGTATCGTGCACGGGATGCTCACGGGTAGCCTGATTTCATCCGTGCTAGCGAATCGACTTCCCGGCCCAGGCACCATCTTCTTAAGCCAGACCATGAAGTTTCTTGCCCCTGTGCACCCGGGTGAGACGATCACCGCTACCGTCACTGTACTGGAGGTGATCAAAGAGAAAAATCGTGTTCGACTGGAAACCGTCTGTTCGGTCGCGGGTAAAAAGGTGCTTGAAGGAGAAGCCCTCGTGACGTCAGTGCCTCGCCCTGAAGGGGCGATCTAACGCGGAGACTGGCCGGCGACGCGTGAGCGTAGCCCCCACTTCCAGAGCAGTTCAAACGGAAGTGGCACCACCAGAAAGAAGTGCTCGAGAATCGCAAGGCTCAATAGGCTTGCCGTGATCGTCAGTGCGACCACCTCAAATCCACCAGTCCCTGCCGCACCAACCGCCTGCCAGATCGGCACAACAATCAGCGATGACAAGAGGACAGACACAGGCAAAAAGGCGTTCATCGCCTTTCGTGTGAAATAGGTCTGAAGGTACTTCAGGTGCGTGGGCAGGAAACTCTCATTGAGGTTCCGAACACCGAAATAGACATTGAGCTTCGCGCTCTGACGCATGGCCCAGAGCACCAGATATGTCCAGAGTCCCACTTGATTCGGTGCGCCTTGCGAGACCAACCAGACTGCCGCCCCAAGCACGACAAGGGCAATCTCATGATAAGAGACCGTCTCGGCCGCAAACCCGAACTTTCTCCAGCCACGCGCGCCCTTGGGACATTCGGTTTTACGAGATCCGGTGACGAATCCCAACAAAAATCCGATCTCCTGCCAGGCCCAGACGAGTACCGCACAGGTGAATGCACAATACGCGGCCCAGACCTCGGTGACCTGACTGGAAACATGCAAGCCCGCAAGAGCAGCAACTAAGACTCCGGTCGCAGCGAGCATGGTCCAGCGAAAGGTGTGACGAGGCAGACCATTCAGATAAAGAATGACCCCGGTGCTAAACCACCAGATCAGCACCGTATAAAGCGCCGCCATCACCACGTTGGCGCAAGCCTCACGTCCGCTGGCAGCGGTTGACGGTTCACCGGAAGCAGCAGAAGTCGCACAAACACAGCCGCTGCAGAGGCGCCATACCAGACACGCTTTAATGCCCCCATTAGCCCACCCTGGGTGCGTGCGGCATCCATATGATCGGAGATCTCACGGAGTCGCTCAAAGCCCGCACGAAGGCGTGGATCATCCAGATTAAGTGTCACCGGGAACACCTGCTTGGAGATTTCTGTAGTCGTCCGGAACACTTGGAAATCGTAGTCACTGGGACTGACGCCCAAGGCCCGATGAAACTCGGGACGGGCATGGTCACGGACATACATCGTGGCGTAGACCGCCAACTGAAAGAAACGGATCCACCAAAGGTTAATCCCCTGTAACAACTTAGGATCGGCTCGCATCAACATGGCAAATGCTTCGCCGTGCCGAAACTCATCGTTACACCATTCTTGAAACCAGCCGAAGATTGGGTGGAACTTTAGCTCGGGATACTTTTCAATCTGTCGATAGATTGTGATGTACCGCGCATAGCCAATCTTCTCAGAGAGATAAGTGGCGTAATAAATGAACTTAGGGCGGAAATACGTGTATTTCTTTGACTTCGCCAGAAAGCCCAGGTCGACGCCAATGCCAAAGTCTTTCAGCCACTGGTTAATAAATCCGGCATGACGACTCTCGTCGCGGGCCATATAGCCAAAGAGATCACGCATGTCCTCATTCTTAATCCGGCGCTTGATCTCGGCATAAAGAACGCACCCTGAAAACTCAGATGTCACTGAGCTAATCAGAAAATCAACAAATTCTTGATAGAGCCCATCAGGAAGATGGGAATAGTCTTGGTTGATGGTTTCTGCAGGCCGCTGAAAGTGCTCTCTATTTTTATCAGAGGCAAACTCCGCCATCAGGGCGTCCCATTGCGGACGAACATGATCCACACTGATTCGATCAATCGCATCAAAATCGGTCGTATAAAAACGGGGGTTCAGAATGGTGCTCTCAAGGGCCCGCTCCGTTGCCTCGTTTGTGTCAATCACCTGCCGTGGCAGTTCCTGAGCAATCGTGTTCATCGTCTCTCCCCTGTGATCGCTTGTGGTTGTTCGCTAATCCTGGCCGTTGGTCGCGGATAGCGCCGCGACTTGGTAAAACGTGTTGTCGAAAAACTGACCTCATAGAGCGTGGTCAGCTCAAAGCGCGCAATGAACTTCGTCCAGAACCGCGCGAGCCAACCCGCACGAGAAATCGTCGCCTCGCGATGCACCTTAATGTGCTGCCCGTAGCCAATCGATACAGGTGCGTTGTGGACAAGGACCTGATCCCCAGGCGCCACCGTGTTGTCCTTTAACTCAACATGTGCAAAAAAATCGTAGGAGGTATGTGCAATCTCCACGGTACAGGGTGTCTTTGACTTCACGAGCGTCCCTTTTGGGGCGTTGCCCCGGTTAAAAATCGTCCAAAAACGGCGGCATTCACTGGGCCAAACGACTCAAGGTCGACGACGCGGCCCGTCTGCGGATCTAATAATGTGAGCCGACCATCGGCACGGCCCATCAGGTGTAGCGGCGCTTCAGGGCCGATGCCCCGAGCACGACGATCTCGGGCAAATCCACGTAAGGTCCCCCGAGCAAAGCCGGCTTCTCCGGTGATCGCATCAACGACGACTCCGGTCTGTGCATCAATCACTGCCACGCTGCCATCAGGCTGATCACGGAAGGTCAATAGACGCGTCTGAACCGCCGGTGCATCTGGTTCACGAATCTCAAGACCAGTCATTCTGAGCCAGGCAATCATTGCAACAAGCAAGATAAGGCTCGCTGCAATGACGAACGGCAGTCGAAGCGAATTCGTCTCTGCCGAAGATGCCGGAATCACTTGATCGGTCATGCGGGATGCGCTCCTGAAGGCGCTGAACGGTCGTCGCGTGCTGTCGTCCGACGTGGACGTGCATCCTCTAACCCTTCTTCAACAATCACCGCTCGCACACTAGAAGGCTGTCCGACATACGCTGACCAGGCGTTTGCAAGCTGCGCAGCGACCTGCTCTGCATTCGGAAGACAGCGCATCATGGGTTCAGGGTTCGCATACCGCCAGGGGCGTACATGCGGCCAAAGCTGAACATAGGCAATCTTGTCGTTCCCCATGAGCGTGACGGGAATATCTCCCGTTGTCCCAGAAAGTTTACGAAAGTCTGCAGAGGCGATTCGCTTAAACGGCAGATTAAACGTCAACGTTAAGACCATTCCGACTCGCATCACCAGTCGCTGGGTCGTAATGGTATAGACCGTTGTCTTTGCTGAGATGTAAGCCAGCCCCGTCAGGATGAGGAGAGACGTCGCCGACAGCAGCGCAAGCCAGAGCGCCGAGATGGAGGCGGTATGGAGGCTTCCGCCATCCGTCAGAATCACGAAGACACGAATCCCAATAATGCATGCGAAGTAAACCATTAGCTTTCGGACATGAAAGACGTGTCGTGCCATCGCCTTCCAGTCAGGGCTGCCCTGCCAGAGAATGCGCTCGGTCTGCGGAAGGATCTCCGGTAGACCGAATTGCGGTTCGACCTCGTGCTCGTGCTCGTGTCCGTGCGAATGACTTACTTCGGGCCTCATACCAACGGCTCCTGACGCAGCGGCGTTGCGTAGAGCAGCCCGCCACCGTAATACCCAGCAATCTTCTCTTCTTCCAACAAGGTGACCTGATCAGGACTCCGGGTCGCCGGAACGTCTGCAAACTGAGCGCCAAGAATGGCGTGTACCTTTACCCGTTGCTTCCCAATGCGCGCAAACGGAATTGGCAGTAACACACGCTTGCCGCCGGTCACCTCTACCTCAAGGTAGCGGAAGAGCTGTTCAGATTGGTCTACCCAGAGATCGACAACCTTGCCGCCGACCGCGTCATCACCACCCACAACGGGGAGCCCTCGAGGGTCCACATCATTGAGTGATACAGAGAAGCCGGGTGCTGCACGCATCGGGACGATCTTGAGATGGCCATGGCTATCGTGATCAGGGATGTCACGGCGTGCTGTCCATGCGCCAGGGCCAATGCCATCTAACATCGGATTGCCCGTCGGCTCGATGGGTGCCCCAGGAAAGTTTGCAATCGAGCGGGCCGCCAAAGGAGGCGCGCTGTCATCACGGTCATGCGGCGCAACCATCTCAGAGCCATCGGCTAGCTTGTAGGTCTTCTGCTTGGGAATCGCCGGAAACCCCTGAATACCCTTGTAACCTTTGCGATCACCAACGAGGGGATACCCTTCTCGCTTGCTCTCTTGGTGAAGGTAATACACCAGTCCAAAAAAGAAAATCCAGAAGATGTACAGCACGATCTGTGCGACATCGATATACCCCGTTATTGCACCTGTTCCCATGGTCTTTCTCCTTTAATGATTGGTCAGCCGGGGAATTCAGCCAGACCAAACTTCGAAACTGGTGTTCTCGGCTCTTTGGCTGTGCGTGGAATCTCACGCACCAAAGGGCCAATCGCAACCAGCGTTGCTAACAACAAATAAATCTCAAGGTGGTAGACAAAGCTGTACCCCGTGACCGGGCTAACTAATGCTGATCCAACGTCACCATTGATGGCCGCTGCGGAGACGAGATCTCGGATCACCCCCCCCATGGCAATCGATACGCCTGTAGCGGTGGCATAGACAGCGCCCCAGGCGCCAAGAATCAATCCGCTCATCCCAAAATGGGCAAGCCCTGGCACAGGACGCTGAACCGTTTCATGATCGAGGTTCATTGCTGCAGTTAAGGTACCCACCGAGAACAACCCACCGCCGAACCCAATCAGGACAACGCCAAAACGAAACAGGCTTGTGGAGTCAAGAGGCGCTGAAAAAACAACGCATGAAAAGGCAACGAGTCCGATGAGTACACCCACCGCAGACAGCCGATAGGCGTTGCCACCACGGCCTAACAGCCGTGCCGCAAGCGCAAACGCCACCAACGATCCCATCGCCATCAATGCTGTCAGCAGCGTGGTGGCCGACACCGATAAGCCCAGCACCTCACCACCATAGGGCTCCAAGATAATGTCTTGCATACTGAACGCTGCAGTGCCAAGCCCAAGTGCGACTAGAAACCGCATGGTCTTTGGTTGTTGCGAGAAGGCATGCCATGTCTCACGAAAGTCTGGACGAACCACGGTTGCCGCAGTGCGATCGGGATTCCTCACCTCCTGTTTCCACAGCGCGACGAGATTCAGAATGGCACTCACCCCCGCCGCGCCCTGAATCACCTTGATCAGCGTCAGCTGGCTAAATTCTGCGAGCAGGACACCAAACACCAGGCCGCTGACCACCATGCCCACTAGCAACATGGCATACATCATCGCGACCACCCGCGGGCGGGACTCTTGCGGTGCAAGGTCCGTCGCCAGCGCAAGTCCAGCAGTCTGCGCGGTCTGCACACCAGCGCCCACCAGTAAGAATGCGAGTGCCGTTGCGCCATGGGCAACCCAGGCAGGCCAGTTGCTATCTCCGGAGAGCAGAATCAACGCGAACGGCATGATGGATAGCCCACTGAACTGCATGAGCGTTCCCAGCCAGATGTAGGGGACGCGGCGCCAGCCCAGCACCGATCGATGGGTGTCCGATTTAAATCCGACCAGCGCCCGAAACGGTGCAAAGAGCAAGGGCAATGCGACCATCACCGCCACTAGCCAGGCACCAACACCAAGCTCCACAATCATCACGCGGTTTAGGGTGCCGATGAGTAACGCGGTCGCCATACCAACCGATACCTGAAAAAGCGATAGCTGAAACAGTCGACGCAGCGGCAATGACGGCGTTGCGACATCTGCGAATGGCATCAGCCGAGCACTTACTCGGGTCCACTTTCGCCAGCCTTGTCGCGTCCGAGTCTGCGTCATGATCGTCTCACCAACGCAAGTGCCTGCGACGTGTAAAAGCCACTGGAGACTTTCTGTGTCTGCGCGACCTGGAATTGACGGAGTTCCGGTGCAGCGTCAATCAACGACTTCAGTCGACCATAGCTGACCGGCGCGATAAAGGGCGCACGGTCTTTCCGAGGAAACAACTTACCGACCGTGATCATTGCCGCAAGCGCGACATTTTTCGGCGGAAAAGTAAAGAGCACCGCCTGACGGGTTCGCGCCGCAAATCCACCCAAGATACGAACCACGTCCGCAGGCTGATAGTGAATAAGCGAGTCCATCCCCACCACCAGATCAAACTCACCAAGAGAGGGGTCAAACATATCCCCAGCCAGAAAGGTGATCCGGCCAGACCCAAGATCTGACGGGGTTCTCTCGCGAGCAAGATTCACCAGCGTAGGCGACAAGTCAATCGCGACGACATCCGCACCACGCTTTGCAGCCTCGACCGCAAGGGCACCCGTGCCACATCCGGCATCGAGCAGCCGCATTCCGGTCATGTCCTCCGGCAGCCAGGACAATAAAGTGGCGCGCATCCGATCCCGACCTGCGCGAACCGTCGCACGAACGCCACTCACCGGTGCGGTCGATGTCAGCCGCGCCCAAGTGTCTGCCGCTGTGCGATCGAAGTAGTGTTCGATCCGGTCGCGTTGTTTAAGATAACTCGAAGAACTCATCGTCTGAATCAGTCAAATCCCAAGAGGTCAAAAATATCCCGATCTTTCATCGGCTCTGCATTTAAGGGGTCCACTCCCATCCAGAGTTTTTCAGCCAGACGAAGGTACTCGTCCTGAACGGCCTTCAGCTCTGGAGACTCTTCCATCTCAAAAAGTGTTGATTTCTTCAGACGACTTCTCCGAATCACATCAAGATCTGGGAAATGGGCCATAGTCTTCAGCCCGATCTGATCGTTGAACTTATCAATCTGATCGGTCGCCGCGCTGCGATTCGCAATGACCCCACCGAGACGGACGTTGTAGTTCTTCGACTTGGCCCCAATGGCCTGAACAATTCGATTCATCGCAAAGATCGAATCAAAATCATTAGCCGTCACGATGAGGGCGCGATCGGCATGCTGCAAAGGCGCGGCGAATCCGCCGCAGACAACGTCCCCCAGAACATCAAAGATCACCACATCTGTATCTTCGAGAAGATGATGTTCCTTAAGAAGCTTGACGGTCTGCCCGACAACATACCCCCCGCAGCCAGTTCCCGCAGGCGGGCCACCAGCCTCTACGCACATCACACCGTTATAGCCTTCAAAAACAAAATCTTCGATGCGAAGCTCTTCCGAGTGAAAGTCGACGGACTCCAAGACATCAATGACGGTGGGCATGAGCTTTTTGGTCAGCGTAAACGTCGAGTCATGCTTCGGATCACAGCCGATCTGCAAAACACGCTTACCCAGTTTTGAAAAGGCGACCGACAGGTTGGAGGACGTCGTACTCTTTCCAATCCCGCCTTTGCCGTAGATCGCAAAGACTTTGGCATTGCCGATTTTCATATTGGGATCGAGCTGAACCTGGACACTGCCCTCGCCATCCGGGCGCCCCCCAGTTCGTTTAATTTCGGAAAACGGCACGGTTGCTACGTTCATGGTGATACTCCCTCATAGACGCCTTCAAGGCGATCTTCTAGTTCTTCACCGGCCCGTCGAAGTGCGGCAAGTGTCTGTGCATCAGGTTTCCAAAACTGCCGCTCGGATGCCTCGAGCAGACGATTTGCGACTTTTGCAGACGCTGACGGATTTAACTTCGCCAGTCGATCGCGCATTTCTGGGTCGAGCATGAAGGTCTGCGTGAGCTGCTGATAGACCCACGGCTGGACCTGGCCTGTCGTTGCCGACCAGCCCAATGTGTTGGTGATATGCACCTCAATCTGACGCACCCCCTCGTAGCCATGCTTGAGCATGCCTTCGTACCACTTTGGATTGAGCATGCGTGTCCTTGTCTCCAAGGCAACCTGCTCCGAAAGCGTTCGAACGGTGCCACTACCTTTTGTCTGATCGCCGATGTAGACCGGCGGCGCTGCGCCACCTTTGGCCCGCTTGACCGCCCCCGTAATACCCCCAAGGGTGTCAAAGTAGTTATCGACAGTGGTCACGCCAAGCTCAACAGAATCAAGGTTCTGATAGGTCAGCGCGACATCTTTTAAGACACTCTGCAAGAGTGCTGGCTGCTGAACTGGCCTTCCAGATCGCCCGTAGGCAAATCCTTTACGACGAGAATAGACCTCGGCAAGCTCGTCTTCCTCGTCCCAGCGGCTGTTCTCCACTAGGTTATTCACATTTGACCCATAAGCGCCTTCCGCGTTGCCGTATACGCGTAACGATGCTTCCTCGAGCGAGCAGCCATGGGCCGCCTGATAGGCGAGCGCGTGTTTGCGAATATAGTTTTGATCGACCGGCTCGTCTGCCTCGGCGGCAAAAAAGGCTGCCTCGGCGAGCAACTTAATCTGCAGGGGCATGAGATCGCGAAAAATTCCTGAAAGGGTAATCACGACATCAATCCTCGGACGACCAAGCTCTTTAAGCGGAATAAGTGTCGCACCGGCGATTCGGCCGTAGCTATCAAAGCGTGGTCGCGCGCCCATCAAGAAGAGCGCCTGAGCAATCGGACTCCCTTCGGTCTTGAGGTTATCGGTCCCCCATAAGACCATCGCAATGGACTCGGGCAATGGATTGCCGTCCGCCACATAACGATCCATGAGTCGCTGCGCCTGCTGCGCCCCGTCTTTGACTGCAAAGGCACTCGGAATCTTGAAGGGATCAAACCCATGCAGGTTGCGGCCTGTGGGAAGTACCTCGGGCGTACGCAACACATCGCCACCGGGTGCGGGCTTGATAAACCGGCCATCCAAGGCCTGCATGAGGCCTTCGACTTCACTGTCTTCACCAAGGCTACGACTGGCGGTCATGAGCGCTGCGACCATCTGTGTCAATGCCTCACGATCAGGACGTGATGCATCACCCGTAGTCGCTTGCGCGTTCGCCTGCAGCAGATCGCGCTCGATCTGCCCAACAATCAGGTCTGCTTTCTCGCCCTTGATGATCAGCGCTGCGATATCTCGAGTAATCGTGACGCCCGCTGCCGCATCAGCCATGGAGACGAGCATGTCCATGTGCTCATCTGGCGATAGCGGCCGACCAACCACATGAAGCCCGTGAGGAATAAGGGTGTACTCCAGTTCCAGAACGGCTTCATAGAGGCGTTTGATCTGATCGTCCGCCTCACTCACGCCATGACTATCCTGAAGCGCCGACCAGGCGGGCTCTGCAGCCGCAAGTTCCAGCTCTGCGGCCTGAGACTGCACGATGGCAGCCGTCTCCGTCCGGTCAGTCGCATCCGGGGCAAGGGTTCGCCAACGATCGATGGATGACTTCAAATCCATCAGCCCGCGATAAAGCCCCGCCTGCGATACCGGCGGAGTGAGATAACTCACCAACGTCGCACCGGCCCGGCGTTTCGCAATAGAGCCTTCAGACGGGTTATTCGAGGCGTACAGATAGAAGTTCGGAAGATCGGCAATAAGACGATCCGGCCAACATGAGCCCGACATCCCCGCCTGCTTGCCCGGCATAAACTCAAGTGCGCCATGAGTACCAAAATGCAACACGGCATTCGCACCAAAGTCTTCGCGCAGATAACGATAGTTCGCACAGAATGCGTGCGTTGGGGCGAAGCCACGCTCAAAGAGCAGCCGCATTGGATCACCTTCGTAACCCATGCCCGGCTGAATATTGACAAGCACATTTCCAAACTGACGGCCGAGAACAAAAATGGACTGACCATTTGAGAGATGTCGACCCGGCGCTGGACCCCACTGCGCCTCAATCTCGCTGAGCCAGGGCTCGCGACGAACATGATCATCGGCGGTAATTAACGTATGCACATTGGCATCCGTCCCATACTGATCCTTGTTTCCCAGAATCACACTGTCACGGAGGTCATCCACAGACGCCGGCAGATCGACCGTATAGCCGCGTGCCTTCATCGCATGGAGCACGTTAAACAGCGACTCGAAGACGGACAGATACGCGGCCGTACCGGTGTTACCTGCGTTCGGAGGGAAGTTAAAAATTACCAACGCAATCTTGCGAGTCGCCCGCTCTGAGCGACGCAGGGCGACGAGCTTAGCAACCCGCTGCGCGAGCCGATGCGCGCGTTCCGAACATGAATGCATGTCCTGTGCGTTGTGTGTCTCTGTAAACGCACAATGCTTATGGCAACCCGAGCAGACCGTTCCGGGAGTCCCCGCCCGCCCGCCAAAGACCATCGGCGTTGTCGCGCCATCTAGCTCGGGGATCGCCACCATAATGGTGCTCTCCACTGGTAACAGGCCCCGTTCCGACTCGCCCCACTGATCCAGCGACTGAAACTCGACAGGGTGTGCAGAGATATACGGCACGTCTAGCGCTGACAAGGTCTCCTCAGCCGCGCGAGCATCGTTATACGCCGGCCCACCCACTAGCGAGAACCCCGACAGCGAGACCACTGCATCAACAGACGTCTGACCGTCTTTCATGAAGAACTTCTCCACCGCAGGACGTGCATCGAGGCCCGCCGCAAAGGCAGGGACCACCTGCAGGCCTTGGGCTTCGAGTGCGGTGATCACGCCGTCGTAATGACCGGAATTACCCGACAGCAGATAAGAGCGCAGTAGCAGCACGCCCACACGACCTTTCGCAGAGCTGTCAGGTACCACCGCCGGTAAAGCGGAGAGCAGATCAGACATCCGCGACTTCATGCGTGGGTGATAGACCCCAAGCTCTGGATATTCAATTGGCAGAGGGGGATCGTCTTGGTGACGCAGTGCCTCGCGTGGTCCCGAGGCATATTTATTTACCAAGAATCGGACCATGTTGAGCATGTTTTCCTCGGAGCCCCCCAGCCAATACTGAAGGGTCAGGAAATACGAGCGTACATCCTGTGCAGTACCCGGAATAAATCGCAACAGCTTCGGTACGCGCCGAAGCATCTTCATCTGCGCAGCACCTCCCGTGGAGGTTTTATCTTTATTGCCGCGCAGTCTCTTTAAGAGTGCGGTGAGCCCGGATGCAGGGCGATTCATGTCAAATTTTCCAAGCCGTGTCAGGCGGACAACTTCGGCGGCCGACATGGCACAGACCATGGCATCACAGTGGTCACGCCGAGCCTCAATGGCATCCAGAATCGGCAGGAAATGATCCTCCATGAACAACATGGTGACCACGATAATGTCGCCTTGTGCAATATCGCGGCGGCAGGCTTCGAGACTCTTTTCATTTGTCGTCCACTCAGATGCAGCATGCATCGATAAGGTCAAGCCCGGCATCATCCGGAGCAGACTGGTGCGCGCGCGCGCGGTGGCCGTCGCCAGATGCGTATCCATCGTGACGATCACGACTCGTATTGGCGTACTGCGAGCCCCCTGCCCTTTAGCGACTGAAATGGGCTTTGGCGTCATAAAGTGTTTCCACAGTAATTAGTTGCACACCCCGTTCAGAGGCGTAACGCTCGGTATTGCGACGGGCTTTGCCACGAACAAAAAATGGAATCTTGTTGAGCTCTTTTTGGGCATCAGGCGCCCAAGTCGACAATACGATGGCCTCCGCAGTGGTCTCTACCGTTGCTGCGGAAGAAACGCTCATTGTTTCCGTCGACTCGTCTGTCGCGGACACCGGGCGTGACGCACCATGACCAAGATGGGATGCAGCAGCGCCATCATGAAACTCGAAGTCATCGCGAAACATGTGGACGAGATGCTCCTCGAGCCCCATCATCAGCGGGTGTATCCAGGTGTCAAACATGACATTGGCGCCCTCGAACCCCATCTGCGGGGCATATCGAGCAGGAAAATCCTGAACGTGCACCGGTGCCGAAATCACGGCACAAGGAACTGATAGGCGCTTTGCGATGTGACGCTCCATTTGAGTCCCCAAGACGAGCTCTGGTTGCAGCGCGGCGACTTGTGCCTCGACCTCGAGGTAGTCATCCGTGATCAGTGGTTCAACGCCATAACGCTTGGCGGCATCACGAATCTCTCGGGCAAACTCACGGCTGTAGGTGCCAAGACCCACCACGGTGAATCCCATCTCCTCACTGGCCACACGCGCAGCGGCCACTGCATGAGTCGCATCCCCGAAGATAAAGACGCGCTTGCCAGTGAGATACGTGGAATCCACAGACTTCGCATACCAGCGTGCACGAGACCGCATGGACTCGGGAACCACGGGGTCGATGCCCGCCAACACGGATACCTCACGGATAAACTCTTCAGTGGCCTTGACGCCAATCGGGATCGTCTTAGTGCACTTCAATCCAAACTGGCGCTCAAGCCAGTTGGCCGCCTGCTGCCCCGTTTCTGGATAGAGCAACACGTTGAAATCGGCGTCAATCAGCGCGGCGAGATCCTGGGGACGTGCCTCGAGCGGTGCGACGACGGCGACATCAATCCCAAGGTCATCAAGAAGACGCGTGATCTCAGTGACGTCGTCACGATGCCGAAACCCTAAGGCGGTTGGCCCAAGAATATTGCAGCGGGGGCGCACAGAAGCTCTTCGATTTGGCGTTCTGCCATGACACATCGCCCGCACCATCTGATAGAACGTCTCAGAGGCACCCCAGTTTTCCTTACGCTGATAGGACGGCAGTTCCAGAGGAACCACTGGAATCGGGAGGTTCAACGCAAGCGCCAGACCCGCGGGATCATCTTGAATGAGCTCCGCGGTACACGAGGCCCCAACCATCATTGCTTTTGGCTGAAAACGCTCATAGGCAGATTGCACAGCGGTCTTAAAGAGCTCTGCAGTATCTTTTCCAAGATCGCGCGCCTGAAAGGTGGTGTACGTCACCGGCGGCCGCTTCGGTAGCCGCTCGATCATTGTGAATAAGAGATCAGCATAGGTATCGCCCTGAGGGGCATGCAATACGTAATGCACATCTCGCATCGCTGTCGCCACACGCATCGCCCCAACATGCGGCGGACCTTCGTAAGTCCAGAGGGTTAGTTTCATACGTTGGCCTCGGGATGTGACGACTGCGTCTGCAGGAGCGTGCGTCGCCGAAGCGGACGCGTGAATAGCTCGACAAGATCAGCGGCCTGATCAAATCCTTGAATGGGACTAAAGACGAGTTCGATCGACCATTTTGTGGTGATGCCCTCCGCTTCCAGAGGATTGGCCAATCCCAGCCCACAGACCACCATGTCAGGCTGTGCATGACGACAACGATCGAGTTGCCGCTCAAGGTCTTGGCCTTCTGAAAGCTGCGTTCCCTCAGGAAGAAGGGCCAATTCCTCAGACAGATGCTGCTTATGAAGATAGGGCGATCCCACTTCGGCTAAGTGCATACCGCACTCCCGAGACAGGAAGCGTGCAAGGGGGACCTCGAGCTGAGAATCCGGGAAGAAGAAGATCGTCTTGCCGACAAGGTGCGACTTCTGACGTTCGACGGCCTGCTGACCCCGATCCCGCGCAGATGCGATCGTTTTTTCAAAATCATCGGGGTCAATGCCCCAGGCGTCTGCCGCAGCCTTCAGCCATCGCGTTGTCCCTTCGATTCCCAGCGGAAATGGGGCAGCAATGCGCGTTGCACCGCGCGACTCGAGTGCACGCGCAGTCTCTCCAAGGAACGGCTGTGCAAGCAAAAAGCGGGTATTCGGCCCGACTGCCGGAAGCGTTGTGGATCGTCGCGGCGGGAATGCAGCGACACGATCAATCCCCATCGCCTTAAATAACCTCAGGAACTGGTCTTCGACAATATCCGCTAGCGTTCCGACAATCAGTAGCTCTGCGGGCGCGGCAGCAGGCAGCGACGGAAGGCTGGGAACAAGGGCCGTGAGACAAGCGTCTTCCCCTTGTGTAAAAGTCGTTTCGATGCCGCTGCCGGAGTAATTCAATACGGCGACGCGGGGCGCAAACTGTCGCGTTAAACGCTCTGCCGCACGAGAGAGATCAAGCTTAATCACCTCGGACGGGCATGAGCCAACTAAAAAAAGCATCTTGATATCGGGGCGACGCTCAAGAAGACGATTCACGACTCGATCGAGTTCTTCATTGGCATCGGCCAGTCCAGCGAGGTCCCGATCATCAATGATCGCGGTCGCGAATCGCGGTTCAGCAAAGATCATCACGCCTGCCGCGGATTGAATCAGATGCGCGCAGGTGCGCGACCCCACGACAAGGAAAAACGCGTCCTGAATTTTTCGATGTAACCAGATGATTCCGGTAAGACCACAGAAGACCTCCCGCTGACCACGCTCACGAATCACGGAGGACTCTGCGCAAGTTCCGACGTCTGCCGATGCAATCGGGATAGTGTGAAGGGGGATGGGTTTGTTCATGCCGCCACTCCCTGGGCTAGCTCAGCGCGCTCTTGCTGAAGTCGTGCGGCACGTAGTTTGAGCAGAAACTGTGTGGCGTTAATCACATAGGCCAGGTAGGCGGCAAGTGCCGTCCACATCAGCGTTCGTACCGACGCATGACCGCCGATGAGCCCAATGAGATAAGCCGTGTGGAGCGCGAGGACGAGCATGCTAAAGACGTCCTCCCAGAAGAAGGCTTTCGCAAACAGATACTTGCCAAAGACAACCTTTTCCCAGATGCAGCCGGTCACCATGATGAGATAAAGCAGCATGGTCTTGACCACAACGGAGGCCGTCGCCACGGTCTCCCCTTCCCCACTCAGTAAGTACCGGATCACCAAGATCGTGCTGGCGATGAAAACCAGGAACTGAATCGGCGCAAGGATTCCCTGGACAAATGTCCAAGGCGTTTCGTCCCGACGACGACGTTCTTCCGGTGTGTACAGCGGCCTTGGTTCGGTCAAGAAAAGTGCCTCCAAAAATCCTGTTCCCCTAGAACTGACTCTAGATCTCGGAAGCATAAGTGTCAACTTAATTTGACATCAATTGTCCTTGACAAAATTGAGGGGGAGGGGATACTGGATAGCGTGTCTTTGACAAGTCCAAGGCAACCCCTTAAAAACGAAATCTAATTCGTTTGGCTGCCGTGGTCTTCGGTTTGAACAGGGAAACTTCGGCAAATGATATATAAGTACTCACTTACATTAGAAACCCCTTGGAACATCGATCCAGTCGGAAGAACTGTCCTATTTTCTATCGATGAGCCAACCCCCCGAAAAACCCAGAAAACCACGGCAGGTGGAACACCCCTGCCTGGATCCCAGTCCCCTGAGTCCCAAGAAAAATGGGGACGCACCAAACCGTGCTTTCCCCGAAAGTCCCGCCAGCCATCATCCGGAGGATCAAATGGACTGGCTCGTTAAGACCATCGAAGCGGAGATCATCCCGCGGCTAATGGCCGCACATCAGGAAGAAGGCGGAGACGGGAGTTTTCACGCCATCAGTGTTCACCCCGCCGAAGTCGATCAGTTCACCGAAATCGCGCTGCGCAGTGAGTCGGCGATCTGCCAAAACTTTGTCGAGTCGATTCGCAACCGGGGCGTGCCATTACAGTCAATCTACTTGCACCTTTTTGCTCCGGCAGCGCGCAGGCTTGACGCCATGTGGGTGGCCGATCAATGTGACTTCACGGAAATTACCGTTGCCCTCTGGCGGATGCAACAGGTGATGTATGACCTAAGCCCGGCGTTTCGCCACGATCAAGATCAATGGGGCGCGCATCGACGCAAGATCATGCTCATGCCCGTTCCAGGCTCACAACATACCTTGGGCATCCTCATGGTGGCCGAGTTCTTTCGTCGGGCCGGATGGTCGGTATGGGGAGAGCCTGCGGCATCCCGCGACCGACTGCTCGAAGCTGTAGCTGAGGAACACTTTGATATCGCGGGTATTTCTGTCGGATCTGACGCCCAGCTGGAAGGACTCGCGGAATTCGTTACCGAACTCCGTCGCAGCTCCAAAAATGGTCAGCTCGTCATCATGGCGGGCGGCCCCCTGCTCGTTCATCACCCTGAGATTGCAGCCGAAATTGGTGCCGATACCACCGCCCCCGATGCTGAGCGCGCAATCCTAGAGGCCGAGCGCATCGTGGCCACCCATCAGCAATTTGTTCAATCGAAGGCATCACGTCATGCAAGTTAATCCCAAGGCAGGGCTTCCATGAGCACCCAGGCCCAGACCGAGAAACTCCTCTCTGCCATGGACCCACGCGCCGCGGTCAGCGTGATCGCTGCGGCGGCTGACCTATCACTCCTTGTCGATCACAAAGGCATCATCCGTGAAGTGCAGCTCAGTAACGAGCAACTGCCCCTTGGCGACTTGTCCCAGTGGATCGGAAAGCAATGGACTGAGACCGTTACGAGTGAAAGCCGCATCAAAGTAGAAGAACTGACAAGCGAGGCCAAAGAGAAGTCGCTCGCTCGCTGGCGCCACCTCAACTTCCCCTCCGCGCAAGGCGCGGATGTTCCCGTTCTATTCGCAGCAGCTCGCGTCGGTGACAAAGGCGATACGATCGCCTTCGGTCGCGACCTTCGAAACCTTGCATCACTACAACAGCGTCTCGTCGAAGCGCACCAGGCCATGGAGCGCGACTATCTGCGCATGCGACACATGGAGACCCGCTATCGGCTCCTGTTCGAACTGGCCTCTGAAGCCGTCCTGATAGTCGAACCCAATAGCTATCGTGTACTGGAAGCGAATCCAGCCGCCTCAAAGATCTTGGATCTCCCAGTCAAGAAGATCGTTGGCAAATCGATTCTTGACGCGCTCGCAGATACCGAGCGAACGGTGATTGAAGACTTGCTCGCGAGCGTGAAGTCGTCTGGAGATGCGGAATCTCGGACGATTGATGGCGCCCACGACTCACCTCAGATTACGGTCTCTGCATCGATCTTCCGCCAAGAGTCTGGCAATTTGTTTTTGGTGCGCCTGACACCGCCAGAACTCCAGCAGCATGATCCAAGCGCGCCGAAGCGCTCGATCATGCTCGACGTACTAGAGCAGTCTCCTGATGGATTTATCGTCACCGATACGAACGGCAAAATTCTGACCTGCAACCACGCATTCGTTGAGATGGCACAGCTCACCAAACCAGATCAGGTGATTGGACGTAATCTGAGTGACTGGCTTGGACGCTCCGATGTGGACCTGAGCGTTCTCGTTGCCAACATTCAGCAACGCGGTGCCGTGCGCCTTTTCTCAACCATGCTTCATGGCACAAACGGCACACAGTTGCAGGTTGAAATCTCTGGAGTGTCCGTCAAGTCGTCTCCGAGTCCGTGCCTTGGCTTTAGCATCCGAGATGTTGGACAACGGATGGGAATTGAACGGCCTTCCTTACATGAACTCCCTCGCTCTGCGGATCAGCTCGTGGAACTGGTCGGGCGAGTGCCGTTGCAAGAGATCGTCAGCGAGACCGCTGATCTGATCGAGAAACTATGCATTGAAGCAGCCCTCCGACTCACGCGGGACAATCGCGCCTCGGCATCAGAGATGCTTGGACTTTCGCGCCAGAGCCTCTACGTCAAACTTCGCCGCTACGGGATTGGCGAGGTCACCGACCGAAGCAAAAAATAGTCGTTTTGCAGTACAGTCATGACATGGTTGTCGTGATTGTTCTGATTGACGTCAACGCAGATTCACGTCTGTGGGGTTTTGCACGCTTCGTGATCGGACGCTTCTCTTTCATCGGCATCCCGGGTCTCCGGTTTTTCAAGATCCTTGGTAGCGGTGCCGATGGCGGCTTTGGGCTCAAGCCCAGTCCCTCACGCCAGGGCCTTTTCTGCGTCTTCGAGACGGACGAGGCTGCAGACGCGTTCATTCAGTCTTCAAAAGTCGTCGCCCAGTACCGTACCCATGCCCGAGAGTTTCTGGTTGCGAAGCTTGCGGCCTATTCCAGCAAGGGATCGTGGTCAGGAAAAACAATTGACACCACCGTAACGCCCCCAACGACCGGGCCCATTGCCGCCCTTACGCGCGCATCGATTCGGCCAATGAAGGCACGTCGATTCTGGCGCCACGCGCCTCCCGCAGAGGACTCCCTGGGAAAGGCCACAGGATGCCTTCTTGCCGTGGGGCTAGGAGAGGCGCCGATTTTTCGACAGGCCACGTTTAGCGTCTGGGAAAGCCTTGATGCAATGAATGCCTATGCCCGCACGGGGGCGCATCTCGACGCCATCAAGGCATCGCTTTCGGGGGGGCATTTTTCCGAATCCATGTTTGTTCGGTTC
Source organism: uncultured Burkholderiaceae bacterium (assembly GCA_964409175.1). Lineage (GTDB taxonomy): Bacteria > Pseudomonadota > Gammaproteobacteria > Burkholderiales > Burkholderiaceae_A > Lacustribacter. The sequence goes on along the minus strand of CAYPCG010000008.1, from coordinate 5,438 downwards.
AAGCCTCAGATGATTCAAGGGTCCTGGAAAGGTCAATCCTTTGCCTAAGGGGCGAGATCACCATGTAGTGATTATTGGCAGCGGCATGGGAGGACTTGCCAGCGCGGTTGAACTCGCTGTCGCTGGCCTTAAAGTCACACTCATTGAGCAAGGGCCTAAAGTCGGTGGCAAGTGCCAACAGCTCGTCGTCAACGGGGTTGGCATTGATACCGGTCCGACCGTTTTTACGATGCGATGGATTCTCGACCCGCTTTTTGAGAAAGCGGGCACACGACTTGACGATGTCCTGTCCGTCCATCGGGCGTCGATTCTTGCGCGGCATGCCTGGAGTGGGCATGAGCGCCTGGATCTCTTTGCTGACCGGCAACGTTCAGCTGATGCAATCGACAAATTCTCAAGTCGTGCAGAGGCCGATCGCTTCCTTCGCTTCTGCGACCAGGCCCAGACCACCTATCGAACGCTTGAAAAAGCCTATATCCGATCAGAGCGGCCAACCCTATGGTCCATGAATGCTGACTTAGGACTCTCAGGACTCAAGGTCCTCTGGGATCTCGGGATGTTTCAAAGCCTATGGCAGTCGTTAGCGCGTCACTTCAAAGACCCGAGATTGCACCAGTTGTTTTCACGCTATGCGACCTACTGCGGTTCATCCCCTCTTGTCGCACCAGCAACGCTAATGCTGATTGCCGATGTCGAGATGCAGGGCGTGTGGGTCATTGATGGTGGAATGACTGCATTGGCCCAAGCGCTTGCAGGACTTGCAGAACAACATAGTGCAGAGATTCGTTTAAACCAAACCTGCCGTAAGATTCTGATGCAAGATGATCAGGTCATCGGAGTACAACTTGCATCCGGTGAGACGGTCGCCGCAGACTCCGTGATCTTTAATGGCGATGTTGCCGCGTTAGGGGACCTGATAGGCACGCCAACAGCACCCCCAAAGAATCGATCGCTTTCCGCGCTGACCCTTTCGATGTACGCGCAGACCAACGGCTTTCCCCTGGTACACCATAATCTCTTCTTTAACCAAGACTACGCTACCGAATTCCAAGATATCTTTCATCATCAACGGCTGCCGACCAAGCCTACGATTTATATCTGCGCACAGGACCGGCGTGATGATGATCAGCACCGGCACACCCCGGAACGCCTACTGATGCTGATCAACGCACCAGCAATCGGAGATACCCATGCCTTTCAGGCCGAGGAGACTTCACCATGCCTAGACGCCGCTTTTTCTCTGATGGACCAGTGTGGTCTGACCATCGATCGAACCGATTCGAATGCGCTCATGACCTCCCCCAATCAGTTTCATCAATGGTTTCCGGCGACCGGGGGCGCCTTATATGGCCAGGCCACACACGGCTGGATGAGCGCCTTCGATCGCCCTGGCTCCACCTGCAGGATCAAGGGGCTCTATCTGGCGGGGGGCAGCGTTCACCCGGGTCCGGGAGTCCCGATGGCAACGATGTCCGGCCGATTGGCGGCCGCAACCCTGATGGGTCACCTCGGTTTGACCAAATCGTCCGGCCGGGTGGTTATCTCTGGTGGTACATCGATGCATTAAGCGATGACGGAGCCTATGGGCTGACGATCATTGCGTTTGTTGGCAGTGTCTTCTCGCCTTACTACCATTGGTCGTTTCAACGGGATGGGTTAGCGAACCCGGAGAATCACGTCAGCATTAATGTCGCCTTATACGGCAAAGGCGCACGTCGATGGACGATGACCGAACGAAGCCAAAAAAGTCTTTCACGAACGAGTCAGCACTTTCAAGTCGGCCCTAGTCATCTGCGATGGACCGGATCGTGTCTTGAGATTGATCTCAATGAATGGTCTGTGCCGATCCCACAGAAAGTAAAAGGCAAGATTCGCGTCTTCCCCGATCAACTCTTTCACTACATCACCCCACTCGATCAACGGGCACAGCACCACTGGGGGCCGATCGGACCCTCTGGCCGGGTGGAGGTCGACCTACAAGAGCCATCGCTCTCATGGAAAGGGCATGCCTATCTTGATTCCAATGAAGGCACAGAACCCATCATCGCACCATTCTTTGAATGGGACTGGTCGAGAGCTAATCTTCGCGACGGCAGCGTGGCCGTGCTCTATGACATTCGAGAAAAGTCTGGCGATGAGCGGCTACTTGCGCTGCGTTTCAAACCCGACCGCACGGTTGAACCTTTCCAGGCACCGAGCCGTCAGGCACTTCCCAAAGCCCTCTGGCGCGTGGGTCGAAGTATCCGATCGGAGGGTGAGCGCCCGGCCAAGGTCTTGCAGACCCTAGAAGACACACCCTTTTATGTTCGCTCGGTGCTCCAGTCACGTCTGCTCGGCGAAGACGTCGTTTCTATGCACGAGACACTGAACATTCCTCGCCTGGATCGGCTCTCCACACGGCTGATGCTGCCATGGAAGATGCCGAGAGTACGCTAGCGTCTAGCCCAAGAAAAACCCAACGGTCGATTCAGT
>CAYPCG010000008.1:0-2866 GCA_964409175.1 uncultured Burkholderiaceae bacterium | reverse complement strand
GATCCAAGTCGATCAGTCAGCGCTGCGATGTTGGCGTCCTTGGACATGCCCGCAGCCATGCCCTGCTTGCCTTCAAAAATCTGAACCGCACCCGTCAGACCATCCTTTGCCATCATGGCGGCAGCAAGGCCTGCACCCGAAGCATGGGCGGTATGCAGCTGCTTAGAATCTGCCGCATCCCGGAGAAACTCCCACAGACCTGCCGCCTGAGTACCCGCTGAGCCAAAGGCATGACCCATTTGATGGGCATCTAATTGAAGGAGTCGGCCGACCGCTGCTGCTGCCGCAATCGTACCCACGGTCCCCGTGGTATGAAAAACAGTGTAATGGGATCGACCAAGAAACTCGCCCACACGCACACCGACCTCGTAGCCTGCAACCGATGCGGTGATCAGATCCTTGCCCGATGCCCCCATCGCCTGCGCCACCGCCAGTGCCGGCGGAAATACCACCGTCGCAGGGTGCAATACGGAACTGTTATGAAGATCATCCTGCTCGACAACATGGGATGCCGCGGCGTTGGCCATTGCGGCCAGATAGGGGCTGTTGCCCATGCGTTCCGCTAGGACCTCGCTCGGACCAGAGGCAACCCCTTGGCTTCGACAGAAACGAGCGATTGTTTTCACCGCCCGCGCATTACCTCCTGCAATTGCAGAGGCGAGCCAGTCCAGAAAGAGCTCCTCTGTCCGCCGGACAACGGGCTCAGGAATATCTTGAAACTGAAGGGCCGATGCAAATGCCGCAAGCTGCTGCGACGGACTTCCCGTAGGGGATGCAGTAGACATGACTGACTCTTTTAGAAGGAGCGCGGCAGCCCAAGGATGTGCTCGGCCACGTAGGAATAAATGAGATTCGTCGAAATCGGTGCGACCTGATACAAGCGAGTCTCACGGAATTTACGCTCCACGTCGTACTCACATGCAAAACCGAATCCACCATGCGTCTGTAGACAGACATTTGCTGCCTCGAACGAGGCCTTCGCGGCCAGGTACTTCGCCATGTTGGCCTGGGGACCACACGGCTTACCATCATCAAAGAGACGACAGGCTTCAAAACGCATTAGATTGGCCGCCTCGGTTTCAATATAGGCATCCGCAATCGGGAACTGAATTCCTTGATTCATCCCGATGGGTCGATCAAACACCACTCGCTCAGACGCGTATCGGCGCGCCTTATCAATGAGCCAGTAGGCATCCCCAATACACTCTGCAGCGATCAGCACACGCTCTGCATTGAGACCATCCAGAATGTACTTAAAGCCCTGCCCTTCTTCGCCAATCAGATTCTCAGCAGGAATCTCAAGGTTGTCGAAAAAGACCTCATTGGTCTCGTGGTTCACCATGTTCAGAATCGGACGCACTGTCATGCCATTCGCCAGCGCATGCTTTAGATCCACCATAAAGATGGACATACCTTCCGACTTCTTTTTGACATCCGCCAAGGGGGTGGTCCGTGCGAGCAGAATCATGAAATCAGAGTGCTGAATACGAGAGATCCAAACCTTTTGACCATTCACGACATACCGATCACCCTTTTTTACCGCAGTCGTCTTTAACTTCGTCGTGTCTGTTCCTGTGGTCGGCTCGGTCACGGCCATCGACTGAAGACGCCATTCGCCGCTTGCAATCTTCGGTAAGTAGAACTCTTTCTGCGCCTTAGAGCCATGACGCAACAGGGTTCCCATGTTGTACATCTGGCCATGACAAGAACCGGCATTGCCCCCTGAGAGATTGATCTCTTCCATAATCACGGATGCCTCGGCAAGCCCAAGACCAGAGCCACCGTACTCCGCAGGAATTAATGCCGCGAGCCAACCCGCCTGTGTCAGCGCATTGACGAATGCTTCCGGGTAGCCACGGGCCTCATCGACCTTCTGCCAATAGGCAGAATCGAACTGGCCACACAGGTCCCGAAGGGCCTCACGGAGTTCTTGATATTGATCGGGGGTTGGAATCTCGGTCTTCATAGCATTGGCCTCAGCGCAGGAAAACAAAAAAGAAAACGCGAACACCTTTCGATGTCCGCGTTTTTATTATCGCGCGTTCTTATTGCAAACGCACAAACGCACGGGGGACGGGTCCGCTTAACTCATCCGGACATCAGCCATTAGGCTGCTGCCTTGCGAAACCGCGCCCGCTGCAAAAAGTAGATTCCAAATCCAACGATCAAGCCAACAATGTCAGAGATCGTCTCGGGAACAATCACCCCGATCGCAGCAGCAAACAAAATCACGCGCAGTGGCATCGCCAACTTGCCGCCAAACCAGCCCTCGGTAGACCCCGCAAGGAACCAGACCCCGATAGCACCGGTGACGGTGACCTGGATAATCTCCGCGATCGGCCCCTGCATCAGGAGCGCGGGGCTAAAGAAGAACATAAACGGCACTAAGAATGTCGCAAGTCCCATCTTTAGGGCTGCCCAGGATGTTTTCCAAGGATCTGCGTTACACATACCCGCCGCCGCAAAAGACGCCAGCGCAACGGGCGGTGTGATGGCAGAAATCACTGCGAAATAAAAGATAAACATGTGCGCCACCAACGGCTCCACACCAATCTTCGAAAGCCCCGGAGCCAACACGGCTGCAGCAATCGCATAGGCCGCCGTCGTGGGCATACCCATCCCAAGAATCAGCGCCACTAACGCGGCAAAGAACATGGCCAACAACTGATTGACACCAGCAATCCCGAGAATCATCTCCGAAAAACGACCCCCAATACCCGTGAGTGCGACCACTCCCACGATGATGCCGGCACACGCGCAGACGGCAACCAGTTGAATCGTGTCTCGTGCAGCAAGATTCAGTGCCTCGATTGTTTTACCCGCACCGAACAGGCCTGCGAGGATCAGGATGATCACCATCCCCACC
>CAYPCG010000007.1:0-56169 GCA_964409175.1 uncultured Burkholderiaceae bacterium | reverse complement strand
AGGCGTGCGACTTAAACCACTCATCCATCTCTCCGCGAGAGGAAGACAAAGCCGCTGCCCGAAAAGAATTCCAGACGTGGCTGCTTAAGCCGGGCAAGTGTAACAGACCCTGCCCTTGACCCACAGCCGGGAGACCCAAGGGTCGCCGTCCTCATCAGCCGGCAGCCCCAACGCCCTTAAGCGGAATGCTTTAACTGATCAAGAATCGCTGGGTTCTCTAGTGTGGAGGTGTCCTGCGTAATCTCCTCGCCCTTGGCCAGCGTTCTCAACAGACGGCGCATGATCTTGCCCGAGCGAGTCTTCGGCAGGTTGTCACCGAATCGAATTTCTTTCGGCTTTGCGATTGGGCCGATCTCTTTTCCAACCCAGTTACGCAGGTCATTGGCCATCTTTTTCGCATCGTCACCCGACGGCCGCGCACCCTTGAGCACCACAAAGGCCACGACTGCCTCACCGGTTGTCTCATCAGGACGCCCTACCACCGCCGCCTCAGCCACCAAAGGATTGGCAACGAGTGCCGATTCAATCTCCATCGTTCCCATGCGATGACCGGACACATTGAGCACATCATCAATACGCCCCATGATGGTGAAGTAACCGGTTTCCTTGTCACGAATCGCACCATCACCCGCCAGATAGAGTCGCCCGCCGAGCTCTTCGGGGTAATAGCTCTTCACAAAACGATCCGGATCGCCCCAAATGGTGCGAATCATCGAGGGCCACGGACGCTTCACCACTAAGATCCCGCCCTGGCCGTTGGGCACATCGTGCCCCGCCTCATCCACAATCGCCGCTTGGATTCCTGGAAATGGCAGCGTGCAGGATCCGGGGACTAGTGGGGTCGCACCGGGCATCGGTGTAATCATGTGTCCACCCGTCTCTGTCTGCCAGAAGGTGTCCACGATAGGACAGCGGGCACCCCCCACATTGTTGTAGTACCACATCCAAGCCTCGGGGTTGATCGGCTCGCCGACCGAACCGAGCAGTCGCAACGATGACAGGTTGTAGTGCTTCGGTGCTGTTGTTGGCGTCGCTTCAGACGCTTTAATCAACGAGCGAATCGCAGTGGGGGCTGTGTAGAAGATCGAGACCTTGTGATCCTGGATCACCCAACCAATATCGGCAGTACACCAGAAAATATCTGAAGCCTGAATATCGAAGGTGTACTTCATCGTCATGATGGCGTGCAGTAGATAACCGCCAGAGGAGTGCTGCACCCCCTTCGGTTTCCCCGTCGATCCAGAGGTATACAAAATAAAGAGCGGATGCTCTGCCTCGACCCACTCCGGCTCGCAGGTGTCTGGCTGGTTCTTAGTGATGTCGTCCATATAGACATCACGACCCGCCGTCATTGAGACATTGCCCCCCGTCCGACGATAGACAATCACATGACGCACAGCCTCGCAGCCACCAAGTCCAAACGCCTCATCGACTGCAGGCTTTAAAGGAATCGCCTTACCCCCCCTGCTCTTCTCATCCTCAGCGATGATCAATGTCGCCCCGGCATCGACCACACGCTCCTGGAGACTTTTGGCAGAGAATCCACCGAAGACAACCGAGTGAATCAGACCAAGACGGGCACAGGCCTGCATGGCAACAACGCCTTCAACCGACATGGGCATATAGATCAGGGCACGGTCACCCTTCTTGTAGCCCATTGCCTTCATCGCATTCGCAAGGCGGCAGACCCGGTGGTAGAGATCACGGTAGGTAACACGCGAGACCTCTCCGCCATCGGCTTCGAAGATCAACGCAACCTTATCCGCATTGCCGTTTTCGAGATGACGATCTAAACAGTTATAAGAAACATTCAGCAGTCCGTCATCAAACCACTTATAGAACGGCGCCTTCGACTCATCGAGTGCACGCGTAAATGGCTTCTTCCAGCTGATTTCTTGACGCGCGTGCTTCGCCCAGTATTCCGCATCGTTGGCCTCTGCCTCTTTGCACATCGCCTGGTAGGCCTCCATGCTGCCGAGACGCGCCTTGGCGGCAAACTCTTTTGGCGGGGGAAAAACACGGGTCTCCTGCATCACTGACTCGATTGCCATCTTGCACACTCCCTTTTTTGGATTTTTGACGGGGTTAGAATTCTTATGTTGCGCCGCCGCACTGTTTCTGGGCCAATGCTGGCGACCGAAATATCCTCGTAAAATCTACCGCAAAAAAGGGAGTTACGCCATGGCCGCCATCAAACAGAGCGATCTCATCCAGAGCATCGCCGATGCCTTTCAGTTCATCAGCTATTACCACCCCCTGGACTACATCACCGCGTTGGGAGCGGCCTATGAGCGTGAACAGAGCGCCGCTGCACGCGATGCGATCGCACAGATTCTCACGAATAGCCGAATGAGCGCCGAGGGACGCCGCCCGATCTGCCAGGACACGGGAATTGCCACGGTCTTCTTAAAGGTCGGCATGAACGTGCGCTGGGAAGGCGCCACCATGTCGGTAACCGAAATGATCAACGAAGGCGTTCGTCGTGCTTACATGAACCCGGATAACCTGCTGCGGGCCTCGGTCCTGGAAGATCCCTCCGGCACCCGAAAGAACACCAAAGATAATACGCCCGCGGTGATTCATTACGAGATCGTAGAGGGCGACGCAATCGAAGTGATCTGCGCCGCGAAGGGTGGCGGCTCCGAGGCCAAGAGTAAGCTCGCCATGCTCAACCCGAGTGACTCGATCGTCGACTGGGTGGTGAAAACGGTCCCGTCGATGGGCGCAGGCTGGTGCCCACCAGGGATCCTTGGCATCGGGATTGGGGGAACCCCAGAAAAAGCAGTGCTGCTCGCGAAAGAGTCTCTGATGGAGCCCGTCGATATGGCGGAACTCCTTCAACGCGGCCCCAGCAATAAGATCGAATCACTAAGAATAGACATCTACAACAAAGTGAATGCGCTCGGTATTGGCGCACAGGGTCTTGGCGGAATGACCACTGTTGTCGACGTCAAGATCCTCGACTACCCGACCCACGCCGCGAACCTTCCTGTGGCGATGATTCCGAACTGCGCCGCCACGCGCCACGTCCACTTCCATCTTGATGGATCCGGACCGGCCCATCTCGAACCCCCCTCGCTTGCAGACTGGCCCAAGGTTGCCTGGACCGCGGACGTCGAGAAGTCCAAGCGCGTCGATCTCGATCAGCTCACCCCCGAAGAGGTGGCCTCCTGGAAGCCTGGCCAAACCCTGCTCTTAAACGGAAAGATGCTCACAGGGCGAGATGCGGCGCATAAACGCATCAGCGACATGCTCGCCCGAGGCGAAAAACTTCCCGTCGACTTCACGAATCGTGTGATCTATTACGTCGGTCCTGTGGATCCCGTTCGGGATGAGGTGGTCGGACCCGCCGGTCCAACCACCTCAACGCGAATGGATAAATTTACCGAAATGATGTTGGCGAAAACGGGGCTCATCGCCATGATCGGAAAAGCCGAACGCGGCCCCGAGGCCATTGAAGCAATCAAGAAACATCGCTCGGCCTACCTCATGGCTGTCGGTGGTGCCGCTTATCTTGTGAGCAAGGCGATTCGCGGTGCGCGAGTCGTTGGATTCGAAGATCTCGGCATGGAAGCGATCTACGAATTCGATGTCAAGGACATGCCTGTAACCGTTGCAGTCGACGCCCAAGGCGTCTCTGTTCACGAAACAGGTCCCCGTGAGTGGAAGGTCAAAATCGAAAAAATGGTGGCCTAAAGAATTAGTCGCCGCGCCTGATCGAATCGCCTCGACCAGTAACCTTGCTCGAGCGATTCGATGCGCACCACTCCTCGCGCAGTTGGCGCATGGACAAATCGGTTCTCCCCGAGATAAACGCCGACATGAGAATTGGGGCGGCCCGACGTATTGAAAAAAACAAGATCGCCCGGGGCCAGCGACTGACGCGCCACCGGTGAGCCGACCATCGCCTGCTCTTCTGTTGTCCTTGGAAAGCGAAGCCGGAAGGCCTCCTCCACGACATGGGCAATCAGACCGGAACAATCGAGGCCTTCACTCGGGCGGGACCCACCTAATCGATAAGGGGTCCCTAATAAAAGCACTGAGCGCGAGGTGATCTCCGCAATCGCCTGCTCGCGGCTCATCCCCTTCGGCGGTTGAATCAGTCCGCCGACCGGAAGCGGATAACGCCAGCCCGGCGGTGTACTTGGTGCAGGCGCTGAGGCTGTCTGAGGGGACATCATCGAGCATCCAGAGAGCACCACCATCAAAAGCACAACCCCGACCAACCAAAACCGGTCGAGTATGATTCCAGGCAGGTGATCGCGAGCAACGTGATTCATAAGCCCGTATTAGACAACAGGAGATGCCATGATCCAACGACCCTGCCTTACCGAACAAGATGTCCAGCGCATCGGGGATGCTGCTGTTGCAGAAGCGAAGAAAAATAACTGGAATGTCGCGATTGCCATCTGCGACGATGGCGGACATCTGCTCTGGCTCAAACGCCTTGATGGTGCACCTCCCATCGCGGCCCACATCGCACCAGAGAAAGCCAAGACCGCTGCGCTCGGCCGCCGTGAATCAAAGGTCTATGAGGATGTCATTAACCAAGGACGAACCTCATTCCTATCGGCCCCGACGATTCAAGGGATGCTGGAAGGCGGCGTACCCATCATGGTCGACGGCGTCTGTCTGGGTGCCGTGGGCGTCTCTGCAGTGAAGTCGTCCGAAGATGCCCAGATCGCGAAAGCAGGGATTGCTGCGCTCTAAGTAAGAAAGTCACGCACCACCCGGATCTGATCCGCATGCATCAGACTGGGAGCGTGGCCTACCCCTTCAAGGGTCACGAGTGACGCACGCGGACCCCGCTGCGTCATCTCCTCTGCAGTCTCGGCCGACAGGAGATCGCTCAGCGCGCCTCGCAAGAGTAACGTCGGGCAGCGAATCGCATCGTAGAGCTCCCAGAGCAAGAGATCCGCGGGAGGGGTCTGGTCCTTGCCAAAGGCACCATAGGCCTCGCGAAAGGGCTGGGCGATTGCTGGATCATAGTGCGTGCGAAACCCCTGAGTACCAGGAATGGGGCGCAGCACGCGATCCACAATCAATGTCCACTCTGACTCCGAGTGCGGACCAAATCCCGCAAAGACGCTGCGTAGTGCCGTGCTAGCCTCGGCGTAGGAGGTAAACTCCGTCGTTGTCCCAAGATAGCGACTGATCCGTGCGAGGGCATCACCACTTAAGGTGGCCCCAACATCATTGAGCACCATGCGCAGAATCGGCGACTGTGGGAGCGCGGCGAGCGCCATCCCAATGAGCCCGCCCATAGACGTTCCCACCCAGCGCACCTTGGATAGACCCAGCGCGGTGATAAGCGCCATCATGTCCATGGCATATTGGGGAACTGCATAGCGCGACGGATTTTGCAGCCAATCCGAACGGCCACGCCCCACGACATCAGGAAGAATGACGCGATAACGGTCCGTTAGCGCATCCGCCAGTTCACAGAAATCATCACTAATGCGAGTGAGTCCATGGACACAGATCACGACGTCGGGGTTACTCGGATCGCCCCAGTCCTGGTAGACCATGTTGTGCGCCCCTTCCGGGGTCTGACAACGAACCACGCCTTGCCTTGCCATAAACGACCCTTCGCCTAAAATCTTTATGATGTCGATAAAAATATCCTAACATTCAAAGGAAAATGAATATGGCGAACAATGGATCACTTCAAGGACGCGTGGCGCTCGTCACGGGATCCACTAGTGGCATCGGGCTAGGAATCGCAGAGACGCTCGCCAGCCAGGGCGCCGACATTATGCTCAACGGCTTCGGGGATCCGCAGCAGATCGCGTCGCTGACCCAGTCGCTTGCCTCACAACATGGGGTGCGTGTGCACTATCACCCTGCCGATATGAGCAAACCGAATGAGATCGAGGACCTTATTCGGTCTACCGAATCGACACTGGGACGCTGCGACATTCTCGTCAACAACGCGGGAATTCAGCATGTGGCCCCGGTCGAGAGTTTTCCTGTGGATCGCTGGGACGCGATCATCGCGATAAACCTGTCATCCGCGTTTCACACGATTCGCTGCGCACTCCCCGGAATGAAGCAGCGCGGATTCGGTCGGATCATCAATATCGCCTCAGTCCACGGCCTGGTCGGATCGGTTCAGAAATCCGCCTACGTCGCCGCAAAACACGGTGTTCTCGGGCTCACAAAGGTGGTCGCACTAGAAACTGCACAGACGCCCGTCACCTGTAATGCGATCTGTCCGGGCTGGGTGCTCACACCACTGGTTCAGAAGCAGGTCGATGCGCGCGCGCAGGCAAAGTCGCTGACAAATGATGATGCAAAGCGCGAGCTGCTCATGGAAAAACAGCCCTCCGGGGAATTTGTCACGCCAGAACAGCTTGGGCAGCTCGCACTCTTTCTGTGCTCCCCTGCCGCCACACAGATCCGTGGCGCGGCGTGGAATATGGATGGCGGCTGGGCCGCACAGTAACCAAACGACGATCAACGCTTATTGATCCCGAGAGCGAATCTGTTCCTCAAATACGGGCCAGCTCTCGGAGGACGGCATCTGATCCCAGTCGGGATCTGGCAGTTCATCGAACACCTTGCGTAACTGGTGGCCCCAGTTGCCACGGATCAAATTGAAATACTGATTGTCCTGTGTGATCGTCACGAATCGCGATACCGACAGGCTGTCTCGAGAATAGAGCAGTAGATCGAGCGGCAGCCCAACAGAAATGTTGGATCGCAGTGTGGAGTCCATAGAAATCAACGCGCACTTAGCGGCGACATCCAGAGGTGTCTCCGGTCGGATCAATCGGTCGATGATCGGCTTGCCGTATTTGAACTCACCGATCTGAAAGTATGGGCTCTCAGCATGGGCTTCGATAAAGTTTCCTGCAGAGTAAATGTTGAACAAACGACAGTCTTCGCCCTTGATCTGTCCACCCAGAATGAAGTTGCAGTTGAAATCGATCCCAAAGCTAGCAAGAGAGGCGCCATCTCGCCGATGCACTTCCCGGATCGCCTCGCCCACCAGCGCAGCCGCTCTCGCCATGGAGTTCACCGTCCAGAGCGTCTCCGACCCCATGGCATCCGTTAAGACCAGACGAACCGCCTGTGTCACGGCAAGATTTCCCGAACTCATCAGCACCATGACCCGATCGCCTGGCCGTTCAAATACCGTCATCTTTCGGTAGGTCGAGACATGATCAACACCAGCATTTGTTCGGCTATCCGAGAGAAACACAAGACCCGCATTCAGGCGCATGGCCACACAGTAAGTCATAAGAAAAACCGCTCCTTATCGAAACCAGAGAAGAACATGCGCCTATCGAGGAGCGCCGCCAAGGTAATCGTAACTGACACGAACACCGAGCGCATATGTCTGAGCCAGAAAATGGGTCAGAAAAGCATGAATCTCTTGCTCGAAACGATCATCGATTCGGAGATACTGAAGATCTGCCCGTAATCGGCCAGCAATCCGCTCCGTTTCACCGCCGGGATCGCTCCGCACCGCAGAGAGATTCGCACAGACCTCGTTCAGACATGCCAATAGTGAACGGGGCATGTCGGCACGCTGAATCAGCAGTTCAGCAACGCGTCGCGGCGTAATGGCGTCTCGATAGACCCGACGATAGGTCTCTAGGGCGGAGACTGAGCGAAGCACGGATGCCCAGTAGTAGTAATCAGAACGGTCCTCAACGACCAAGGTGGACTGTTCCCCGCCTTGTCCATCAGTGACCTGGGCACTGAATCGGGCGTCCAAGATACGCGCGGTACTATCCGCTCGCTCAATGAAGGTTCCGAGTCGCATAAAATGAAATGCTTCGTCCTTAAGCATCGTTCCAATCATGATGCCCCGAAACAGATGAGAACGGTGCTTCACCCAATCAAAGAGATCCGTCGCATCGTGACGCCAGCGTTCACCCTGCAAAAGCCCCTGCAGCTCGAGCCAGGTCGCATTCACCGTCTCCCAGACTTCGGTGTTAATCGCGCCACGAACGATCCGACAGTTCTCTCTCGCTGCTGACAGGCAACTCACAATACTCGACGGATTTTCGGCATCAGCAACCAGACTCCGAAGCGTCTGTTCATAGTTCGCCCCTTCCACAACGAACGTACTCGGCAAGAGCGCGGCCTGGCGTTGCACATCCAGGAGACGGGCCGTGTTTTCGGCTCTCTCAATATATCGAGCCATCCAGAAGAGACTATCGGCGGTGCGACTTAACATGGCGGTCACCCTATGAATCCGCCTGAAGGACCCAGGTGTCTTTCGTACCGCCGCCCTGGGATGAGTTGACCACCAATGAGCCCTCTTTCAATGCAACACGGGTCAGCCCGCCTGGAACGATAGAGATCTGCTGACCCGATAGTACAAAGGGGCGGAGGTCAATATGACGTGGTGCAATCCCGGCATCGACGTAAGTTGGACAGGTGGACAACGCCAGTGTGGGCTGCGCAATGTAGCCTTCCGGATTACGCATGATCAAGCGACGAAACGCGTCGATCTCGTCTCGCGTTGCCGCGGGGCCCACCAACATGCCATAGCCTCCAGCACCGTGCGTTTCCTTCACCACTAATTCATGCAGGTGATCCAGAACATACGCGAGATCATCAGGCTTTCGAAGCATAAAGGTCGGCACATTCGAGAGAATGGGCGGTTCACCTAGGTAGAACCGAATCATGTCGGGAACATACGGATATATAGACTTATCGTCAGCAATGCCCGTCCCCGGTGCATTACACACGGTCACCTTCCCTGCCCTCACCACCGCCATCAGCCCCGGGACGCCGAGCGTAGAATTGGCGCGAAAGACGGCAGGGTCTAGAAAGTCATCATCAATACGCCGATAGATCACATCGACTCGCTTTGGACCCCGGGTTGTGCGCATCATGACGCGGCCATCGACCACCATCAGATCCTGACCCTCCACGAGTTCCACCCCCATCTGCTGGGCAAGAAACGCATGCTCAAAATATGCCGAGTTGTAGATTCCCGGCGTCATCACCACGACGGTAGGATCATCTACCCCGATGGGTGCAACGGAACGCAGGTGCGTTAACAGCATGTCAGGATAATGCTCAACCGGCGCCACCGGTATCTTTGCAAACAGCTCCGGAAACAGCCGCATCATGACTTTGCGATCCTCGATCATGTAAGAGACACCCGAGGGCACACGCAGGTTATCTTCCAGCACATAGAATTCGCCCTTGCCTGCGCGAACGATGTCTATCCCGCTGATATGTGCGTAGACATCTCTTGGAACGGCGACGCCTTTCATCTCCGGACGAAACTGGCTATTGCGCAGAATCAGATTCGCCGGAATAACGCCTGCTCGAATGATGTCCTGATCATGATAGACGTCATGAATAAAACGATTTAACGCCTTCACGCGCTGGCGCAGCCCCGCGTCAAGGGTGGCCCACTCCGCTGCGGGCAGAATCCGAGGGATGAGGTCAAAAGGAATGAGTCGCTCGGTGCCGGCCTCATCGCCGTAGACATTAAACGTAATTCCAACGCGACGAAAGAACAGGTCAGCCTCACGTCTGGCCTGCGCAATCTTGTCCGCCGGCTGCGCACGAAGCCACTCCCAGTAGGGCGCACAGTGTGCCTTCGCAGTCACGTGCGCGCCGTAACCAAGCCCAGGTCCTGCAGGTCCTGGTGAAAGCATTTCATCGACAAAATTGGGCGGGGTGAGTTTTGGCATTGGTTCTCTTAGTAAGCAGAGAACGTGCCAGGTTAGGTCTGCTATCGCGGCAGGTGCCAATATCGACGATGGTCCTGCCAGAAATCTCGGGTAACTAGGCGCCCTTCATGCCAGGAGAGGTCGATGGCACCTTGCAAATCCGTTCTCAATACCTTGACCTGATCGCCAAGGGTGTCCTGAATTCTTGATAAGGTTTCAGGATGTGGATGTCCAAACTGATTGCGAAATCCCGACTGAACAAGGACCGACGTTGGCGCAACCGCCCTCAGAAATGCCTCTGTCAGCGCGTGGCGGTTTCCATGATGAGGCGCAGTGACCAATTGTGATGCAAGCCGCGCACCAGATAAGTGCGTTGAGGCCGGATCTTCGGGATCAAACAGACGCGTAAATGACCCCACAATCGAACGCTCAACCTTCGGGGTAATGTCGCCTGTCAGTAGCAGACTGTTCCCAAAGGCATCCTCCACCCGCAGAACGCAGGAGTCTGTGTTGCCATCCCCTGAGAGCACCGTGGGGTGCAACACCTGGAACTGAACACCATCCCAGGTCCAGTGATCTCCCGCCAGACAAGTGAGCATTCTCGGAAATGAGGTCACCCCCTTATCGCGAAGTGCGGACATGGCAGCGTTGGGATCCGGTGACTGGATGGCATCCACCATCGACAGTGCGATCAGCGTCGGTGCCCCACCGGAGTGATCCTGATCCAGATGAGACAAAACGAGACGATCAAGACGATTCACGGCAAAACGGCGTAGTGTCGGCAAGACAAATCGTGCTCCGGCATCTCCGGCACCAAAGCTTGGACCTGCGTCATAGAGCAGCGTATGCGCGCGGGTACGAATGAGAACACTCGACCCCTGACCCACATCAATCATCGTAAGTCTCATCTCGCCGGGTGCAACCGCGGCAGGGAATCCACTCCACAAGAACAGCAGACCAGACCATCCGAGATGTCGAAGTCGCCGATATCGAAGTGGGATCGGAAATCGGCCGAAGACCAGCACCATCCCCGCGGCCGCCAACACGGTTGGCCAAAGCCCCGGGGATGGCCAGTCCAACACCGCGAAAGGCCGCTGAGATATCCAGACCAACCAATCAAATAGCCATGACTGTATTGCTGCCGCAAGGGTAAGTGCCAACGTTGAGGACAGGAAGAATGCTTCTAACGTTCCCGCCATCGCCAACGGCGTCACCAGATAACTCACCAGCGGAATCGCAACGGCATTCGACGGAAGACTGACGAGTACGATCTGCTGAAAGAGATACGCTGTAATCGGTAACAGACCAAAGGTGATGGCTACCTGGGCGAGCCCTGCTGCGCGCAGCGTCGCCCAGATCCGTTGCAGGCCACTTGGATTGGAGGTATCACTCGGCGTCCTGCCCTGTTCACCGAGAGCAAACAAAAACCCGACTGCAAGAAACGACAGCCAAAACCCGGGCGCCAAGACGGCCATCGGGTCGGGCACCACGATGACAAGTAACGCCAACGACAGTACCGACCAATGACGGGTGCGCAGACCAAGAATTCTGGCGAGCCCAAACACGGCAACCATCCACGCAGTCCGTTGTGCGGGAACGGCAAACCCAGCCAGCAACGCATAACTAAATGCGCCGATGATGGCGCTCATCGCGGCAGCCGACTGAACCGGCACCCAGACCCCAAGCGTCAGCGGCCATCGGCAACACCATCGCCAGATCACTCCGCCAATCAGCCCTGCAAGCGCTGCAAACATCGTGACATGGAGGCCAGAGATGCTCATCAGGTGCGCCACCCCTGTTCGCTGAAACACAGCCCAGTCCGCCGCGGAAATCGCTCGCTGATCACCAACCACCAGCGCACTCAGCACCTGTCGTGACGGATGCTCGGGAAGCGCTTGGTCAATCTTTCGACGAATAGCATCGCGAAGTAGATCAATCCGAGACCGAAACGATGTGTCTTCCCCAAGATAGAACGGTCGTGGAACCCGACTGCCCAACTGAACCGATGCCGTGAAGAACAGACGGTTTTCGAGCATCCAAGCTTCATAGTCAAACCCCCCTGGGTTCAGACTTCCCACAGGCACTCGTAATCGCGCAACAAACTGCCATCGCTGACCTGGCTTTAGATCACTTGGCGCAGGATGGTCACGGCTATCAAACCAAGTGACCACCCCCCGCGATGGCACCTCCGCCACCGAGCGGTCAAACGAGACCCCCTCGATTGGAGACGCGCGCTGCACATCCACCTCAAATCGCCAGCTGCGATCATGACGAGTTGGTAGATCCCGAATGACCACCTCGAGTAAAAATACTTCTCGATCAAGCGACGAGGAAAGCCGTTCTGCGATACGACCATGGGCAACCCAGGTCGCGAGACCCGCCATAGCGAGCGCCACCATCACCAGCCCCGCTAATAACCGTAGACCCTCGGATATCCGCCGCATCAAAACGGTAGCGCATGCACGTCTCGATGCGGCCCACTGCGAGATCAGCAAGATCGCTGCGGGAGCGGCCGCCCAGGCAAAGAACGTTGAAGCGCTACCTAGACTTGACTGAAGCTGAACCCAAGAGACCCCCGCGAGCGTACCTAGTGCGACGACGGGCGTGAACACGCAAGCCCTGGCAGGACGCGGCAAACGTTATCCCCGGTCGCTCGGATGACCTCATCGGCGGTCAGACCACGCAGCGCCGCAAGATGCTCAGCGATCGGCCGTGTCTCAGCGGGCTCATTCGCCTGACCTCGCGCACGCCAAGCCGGCGCAATATCCGGTGAGTCCGTCTCCAAGACAATCGACGAGAGTGGCAACGACTGTGCAAGTCGCCGAATCTGCTTGGCCCGCGTAAAAGTCATGGCGCCACCAAATCCTAGGCATATCCCTTGGGCAATAAAGGCATTGGCCTGTACATCGCTGCCATTAAAGGCATGGGCGATTCCCCGGCGAATACCGAACTGTCGAAGACCCTTAGCGACTTGATCTTGGGCCTTTCGAACGTGAAGAATCACTGGCAGATCGAAACGACGTGCCAGGGCACATTGGGCTAGAAAGAAGCGATTCATTTTTTCTCGGTCCAAACCCGGCACATAATGATCAAGTCCGATCTCTCCCACCGCGACAAGTTTGGGATCGTGCCGGCTGCGGTCCAGCGCATTTTCAAGTGTGGCCAAGGCGGTGTCTGCTAGCCCTTCGACATACATCGGATGGATTCCCAGGGCATAGAAGACAGCCGAATGTCGTGCCGCGAGCTGCCTGACCCGCTCAAAATTCTCAGGACTGACCGCGGGAACCACCACAGCATCAACACCCGCCGCCTGCGCGCGGGCAACAGCACCCTCAATTCCCCCGTCAACTTCGGGCGAATTCAGGTAATCCAAGTGGCAGTGACTATCAATCAGCATGGCTAGAATGGCGATCTATGGCGAGAAAAATTCTCAAACGAATTCTGCCCGACCGGGCAACGCTTGAACAACACAAGATGCTCAAGGCGCTGGGCCCATGGCTACTGCACCCCGGGGTCTGGACGTTACATCGAAAAAGTGTCGCTGGCGGCGTCGCTGCTGGACTCTTCTGTGGGCTCTTTCCCGCCCCATTCCAGATGTTCGGTGCGGCACTGGCCTCGTTTCTATTTCACTGGAACCTCCCCGTCGCCATTCTGACGACGCTTTACACCAACCCAGTCACGATGATTCCGCTGTATCTCGTCGGCCTTAAGATCGGCATCGTCGTACTCAACACATTCATGTCAACGACGGATGAGAACGGCCATCTGGTAGCAACGGCTTTCCCCCCGCCCCCCGACTTCAACTTTGCAACCCCAATTGACTCATTCATATCCCTCGTAAACTGGGGTTTAGGCATGGGGTGGCCTTTAGTCGTTGGCGTGTTTATCTTGGCAACAGGCCTTGCCATAACAGGCTACCTGCTTACCCGAATCGGCTGGAATCTCTGGATTCGACTAGAAGTCGCCAAGCGCCGTAAGCGGCCCCGACCCTAACTGGCTGACTCGGAGCGCGCCAATAGATCTTCCCAGCGCAACATCGCCTGCTGGATCTGTTCCTGGATCTGTTGAAACTCCTCTTGAATCGCCACAAGCTCTCCAGCACGCGTTGTGTAGAGTGAAGGATCTCCCAGCGCTCGCTCAAGCTCGGCCTGCCTCGCCTCGAGGACATCAATCTTGTCGGGCAAACCGTCAAGCTCTCGACGCTCCTTCGTCGAAAGCTGATGAACTGACTTAGCCGGCGGTGTTGGTTTAGACACGACGGACTCGCGTTTTGCGCGCGGTGTCGATGCGGGGGCAGACTCGGCAGCGACCCGTGCACGCCAGGTCTCCCAGTCTTGATACCCCCCCTCAAACTCGCGCCACACGCCATTCCCCTCATAGGCAATCAGGCTTGTGACCACGTTATCGATAAAGGCACGGTCATGGCTCACCAGAAAAACCGTTGCGGTGGTCTGCTGCAGCAGTTCCTCTAAAAGGTCCAGCGTCTCAATATCTAAATCGTTGGTAGGCTCGTCCAAGACCAAGACGTTCGCCGGCTTCGCAAATAACCTGGCCAAGAAAAGCCGATTTCGTTCGCCACCGGACAGCGAACGTACCGGAGATGCCGCCCGCTCAGGCGCGAAGAGAAAATCCCCTAGGTAGCTCTTCACATGTTTGCGCGTGCCTGCAATCTCAATCCACTCACTCCCCGGACTGATGAAGTCCTCTAGCGTGGCATCAAGATCAACGCCTTCGCGCATCTGATCAAAGTAGGCGATCTCTATCTTGGATCCCAACGTGATCTTTCCAGCATCGGGGGCCAGGTCCCCCAGAATCAGTTTTAACAGGGTGGTCTTCCCTGCACCGTTAGGACCAATCAGTCCTACCTTATCGCCTCGCAGAATCGTGGCGCTAAAGTCTCGTACCACGGGGTGGTCATATGACTTACTCACGGACTCAAGATTGGCCACGATCTTGCCGCTTCGTGCCGCAGCAGCGAGTTCTAGTTTGACCTTCCCGATCTGCTCACGTCGTGCCTGCCTTGCCGCACGAAGTGCTTCAAGTCGCGCAATCCGGCCCACACTGCGCGTTCGCCGAGCCTCGACACCCTTACGGATCCAGACCTCTTCCTGTGCCAACAGCTTGTCTTCACGCGCATTCGCTAACGCCTCAGCGGAGAGCTCCTGCTCTTTGGTTCTCTGATACGTCAAGAAATCGCCCGGATAGAGCCGAAGCTGTCCGCGATCGAGCTCAAGAATATGCGTGCAGACCGCATTCAAAAAGGCACGATCATGAGTAATAAAAATGATCGCTCCAGAAAACTCGTTTAAGAGTCCCTCAAGCCAACGGATCGAATCAATGTCAAGATGGTTCGTCGGCTCATCCAGTAAGAGCACATCCGGTAACGCCACCAGCGACTGAGCAAGCGCCACACGCTTCTTCAGCCCCCCGGATAGAGATCCAACGCGTCGATCGCCATCCAAGTGAAGACGATCCAGCGTTTCCGCCACCCGCTGCTCCCAGGTCCAGCCGCCAATTGCTTCAAGGCTAACCTGTACCTGGTGCAGTCGCTCCAGACGAACAGGATCAGGATCCTCTGCGGCGAGGGACTCGTATTCCTGCCGCAGGCGACGCGCCTGGTCAACGCCATGCGATACGGCCGCAAAGACTGATTCATCAGCATCTAGGATGGGCTCTTGCGCGACATAAGCAATGCGCAGTTCACGCTGGAGCTGCAGATGTCCGTCATCCAGTCGCTCGATGCCCGCGAGAATTTTCAGAAGCGAAGACTTGCCCGTGCCGTTTCGTCCGATCAGTCCAATACGCTGACCACTCTCGAGCGACATCGAACAGCCAGCCAAGAGATCGACGTGACCAAATGCCAGCCGGGCATCGGAGAGAACAATCAGCGCCATGCAGGATTAGAGACTGAGCGTTCGATCACAGCGTGCCGCAAGATCGAGATCATGGGTCACCACGATTAACCCGGATTTCGATTCCCGAACCCGCTCAAGCAATAGATCAAAAACTTTCGCGGCGGTCCCACGATCAAGATTTCCCGTCGGTTCATCGGCAAGCACGCACTGAGGCTCTCCCACGAGTGCCCGTGCAATCGCGACCCGCTGACGTTCACCCCCCGAGAGCATCCCAGGCGTGTGTGTCAGCCGATCACCCAGACCTACCCGTTGGAGCATCTCTGTTGCACGACCGCGTGCGACCGCCTCTGGTACACGACGAATCCATAACGGCATCGCGACATTTTCAAGGCCGGTAAATTCCGGCAGCAGGTGATGAAACTGATAGACAAAGCCAAACGCCTCATTGCGCAAGGCCGTCCGCTCTTCATCGGACATCGCGTAAAGCGATCGTCCATTGACCAACACCTGTCCCTCAGTCGGCGAATCGAGCCCCCCAAGAATATGCAGCAGGGTACTCTTCCCTGCCCCCGAGGCTCCCACCACGGCAAGCACCTCACCGATATTGAGATGCACATCAATCTGCGACAGGGCAACGACCTCTCCTTCCCCATCGCCATAGACCATCTTGAGGCCGCGGGCGTCTAGCAGCTTATTCATAGCGCAACGCCTCCGCAGGCTCAAGCCGGGAAGCCTTCCAGCTCGGATAGATCGTGGCCAACAGAGACAGCAAAAAGGCAATCAAGCCAATCTGCCAGACATCGGCTGCCCGCAGGTCAGATGGCAGTCGATCGATGAAATAGATTCCTTTGGGCAGCACCTGAAATCCAGAGAGATGCTCAATCGCCGCCATGACCTGGTCAATATTGCTCGCAATGAGCACACCGGATAAAAGCCCAATCACCACGCCGAGACAGCCAAGCCACGCGCCCTGCACGACGAAAATCGTCATGATGCTGCGACGTTGGGCACCCAGCGTCCGCAGAATCGCAATATCACTTCGCTTATCCGTGACCGTCATCACCAGCATCGAGACGAGATTGAATGCCGCCACCGCAATGATCAGGGTCAGGATGATGAACATCATCCGCTTTTCCACTTGTACCGCAGCGAACCAGTTACGATTCTCGTAAGACCAGTCTCTGACGACTGCCGACGGCGGCAGCGCAGGGGCAAGCGCCTTGGCCACAACGGGAGCACGCTGCATATCCGCAAGTTTCAGACGAAGCCCAGTGACCGCCTGGTCTCTAAAAAAGACCTCTGCGTCCTGGGCGTGAACGAGCGCCAGGTTACTGTCGTATTCAAAATGCCCAGAGGCAAACACACCAGCAACGGTAAATTCACGCAGCCGCGGGGTTACGCCGGTTGGCGATGCGACGCCATCGGCCGCAATTAGCACCACAGTGTCACCAAGCCGAGCACCAAGATTCCCTGCAAGTTCGCGACCGAGAATGATGCGGTAGGTCTTCGGCGCAAGCGATGAGAGGCTCCCCGACATCAGACGCGCAAGCGACTCACTCACGTCTGGCTCTTGGGCAGGATCAATCCCCCGAACCAGGATGCCCTTCATCTGACCTTCACGTGAGGCCATGGCCTGGGCCATCACAAATGGCGCAGACGCTTTGACCTCTGGATGCGTCTTCACGATCGGCACGAGCGACGGCACTGCAGAAAGTCCCTGCCCAGGGAGCAAGATCTCTACATGAGACAACACGCCGAGCATTCGATCGCGGACTTCTTTCTGAAACCCGTTCATGACCGACAGTACGACGATTAACGCCGCAACCCCCAGGGCGATCCCTGCGGTGGCAAGACCGGAAATGAACGAAATAAACCGGTTTCGGCTGCGCTGACCGCCCGAGGCCGCTTTCTTCCCCGACTTTGCGTAGCGACCTGCGCGCGTATAGCGTAGGCCAATGAGAATCTCATAAGGCAACATGGCGCGAGTTTGCCATACTAGGCCCCCATGGACGACCCACAGCACCTGACAAAGAAGCCGCACCCCAAGGCCGGCCAGCCCCACACTCCCAGGACACGTGTCATGCTCAGGACCGCCCCGCCGCATGCGACACAGACGCTCATCGACGCAGGGGTTCACCCCCTAATGGCACGGCTTTATGCGGCAAGAGGCGTCTACTCGCCAGACGAACTCCACGAAGGGCTTGACGGTCTGCTCCCCCCGAACGAGATGCGAAGCATCGGCGAAGCGGCATCTGCCTTGGCAACAGCGATCGAGGCAGGAGAGCGACTCCTGATCGTTGCCGACTTTGATGCCGACGGGGCGACCGCTTGTGCGGTAGGACTTCGAGGCCTAAAGCGCTTTGGCGCGCAGGTTGATTTTCTGGTGCCGGATCGATTTGCATTTGGCTATGGTCTTACCCCAGCGCTCGTCGATCACGCCATGGCGATCTTTGCCGATGCACCGCCCGACTGGATTGTGACCGTCGATAATGGCGTCTCAAGTCATGCGGGTGTCGAGCGCGCCCATCATCACGGCGTGCAGGTCCTGATTACCGATCACCACCTACCGGGAAAGACACTGCCCCAGGCCCTCATGGTCAACCCTAACCAGCCGGGCTGTACCTTTAAAAGCAAACACCTTGCGGGCGTTGGGGTGATGTTCTATGTCCTGCTCGCGCTTCGGGCACATTGTCGAGATGAGCGCCAGTGGCCTGCCGATCGTATTCCTCGATTAGACGATCTTCTTCCCATCGTGGCACTCGGTACTGTTGCAGACGTTGTGCGGCTTGATGCCAATAATCGCCGCCTGGTCTCCCAGGGACTCGCGCGAATTCGGAAGGGGAATACCTTTCCGGGACTGCTTTCTCTGTTCGAGGTCGCAGGCCAGGAGGCAAGAACCGCCACGGCGACCACACTTGGATTTTCGATTGGACCCCGTTTAAATGCTGCCGGACGACTCAGCGACATGAGTATTGGCATTCGGTGTCTGATTGAAGATGATCCAACGGAAGCGCATCGCCTGGCAGAGACCCTTGATCGACTAAACCGTGAACGCCGAGAGCTGGAGTCGTCGGCCCAAGAAGAAGCCGTCGTTCAGGCGATTGACCAGCTTCAGACGAGTCGATTGGTTGCTGAACATCAACGGGTGCTGGTCCTTCATGAGCAGCATTGGCATCAAGGCATCATCGGACTCATCGCAAGCCGTCTGAAAGAGCGCTTCTTTCTTCCCACTTTTGCTTTTGCGAACGATGGCGACTCCGGCAGGCTCAAAGGCTCTGCACGCTCTATCCCTGGGCTTCATGTTCGTGATCTACTGGAGCGAATCGACACAGAAAATCCTGGGTTACTCATTGCATTTGGCGGTCATGCGATGGCCGCAGGGCTAACCCTGGCAGCCAAAGACTTTGATCAGTTTCGACAGTGTCTTCTCAGCGCCATCGATACTTTTGCAGAGCCGAGCCTATTTGATCGAGCGCTTGAAACAGATGGTCCATTAGAGGCGGAGCTCACTCGGCTGGATGTGGCCGAGCTGATCGGACAACAGGTCTGGGGCCAAGGATTTCCCGCCCCGGTATTCATGAATCAGTTCAGGGTCTTAGCGCAACGGCGACTAAAAGAAAAGCACCTCAAACTGACGCTTGCGCACGAGGGCGCACCCCATGGACAGTCGCGACCGATCGAGGCTATCTGGTTTAACGCCCCACAAGATCTGCCCGATCGGGCAAGACTGGCCTATCGCCTTGCCGTCAACCGCTATCAGGGCACCTCCACTGTGCAATTAGAGATCGTCGAGCTAGCGTAAAATCGAGCTTTTTCGACGGAACCCTCATGGAAGCGGAACGCATTAACCAGATCGAGTCAGCCCTAAACACGCAGCGTCGTCGCGTGGACGAACTTCGGGGGTTTCTTTGACTTTGATGCGAAATCTGCCCGTCTTGCCGAGGTCAACAGACTCGTAGAGGATCCGGCCCTCTGGGACGACCCCAAACGCGCCCAGGAAATTGGCCGCGAAAAAAAATCCCTTGAATCAGTCGTCGAGGTCATCAGTCGCCTCACCAAGCGGATTGATGAGTCACTTGAGCTCATGGAGATGGCCCGAGCCGAATCTGACGATGACACCTTTGTTGCGGTGGAGGAAGACTCCCAATCGATTGAAGCGGAACTCGGTGGGCTCGAGTTTCGTCGGATGTTCTCCAATCCGGCAGATCCCCTGAACTGCTTTCTCGACATCCAGGCCGGCGCCGGTGGCACCGAAGCCTGCGACTGGGCATCCATTCTCCTTCGCCAGTATCTGCGCTATGCCGAGCGAAAAGGCTTCAAAGCCGAACTTCTGGAAGAATCTGCGGGCGATGTCGCCGGAATCAAATCCGCAACGATTAAGATCACCGGCGATTACGCCTTTGGATTTCTTCGTACTGAGACTGGCGTGCACCGCCTGGTCAGAAAATCGCCCTTTGATTCGAGTGGCGGGCGGCACACGTCGTTTGCCTCGGTCTTTGTCTATCCTGAAGTCGATGACTCGATCGACATCGAGATCAACCCTGCCGATGTTCGAACGGATACCTTCCGTGCCTCTGGCGCAGGGGGGCAGCACATCAACAAAACCGACTCCGCCGTCCGACTCACCCACATCCCCACTGGAATCGTTGTGCAGTGTCAGAACGATCGGTCACAGCATCGAAACCGAGACGAGGCCTGGGCGATGTTGCGATCACGGCTATATGAACATGAAATGCGCAAGCGCATGGAGCAGCAGCAAAAGCTGGAAGATAGTAAAACCGATGTCGGCTGGGGCCATCAGATTCGAAGCTATGTGCTCGATCAGTCACGAATTAAAGACCTGCGAACCAGTGTCGAGATCTCTAACACCCAGCGCGTCCTGGATGGAGATCTAGACGCATTTATTGAGGCCAGCCTGAAACAGGGAATCTAAGATGACCAGCCCACACCTGCCAAAACCCGAAGACTCGATCGAACACTCCGGTTTCGATGAGAACCAGATCATGGCTGAACGCCGCGCCAAGCTGGAGGCAATCCGAAAACACGGTGCACCAGCGTTCCCCAACGATGCCCACCCTGCACATCGGGCCCAGCCCCTGCAGGCGCGCTACGAGCAACACACGCGTGAGCAGCTAGAGTCCGAGCACGTTGAAGTGAGCATCTCCGGACGAATGATGCTCAAACGCGTTCAAGGAAAGGCGAGTTTTGCCACATTGCAAGACGCCACAGGACGACTGCAGATCTACCTCAACGACGAAGGCGTTGGCGTTGCGCAGCACGAGTCCTTTAAGCACTGGGATCTGGGCGATATCGTCTACGCCGAAGGGGTGCTCTTTAAGACCATGAAGGGTGAGCTCTCGGTTCGCTGTCGTTCGGTCAAGCTACTCGCCAAGTCGTTACGCCCCCTGCCCGATAAGTTTCACGGGCTTCATGACACGGAGACCCGATACCGTCAGCGCTATGTCGATCTGATCGTCAACCCCACGTCGAGGGAAGTCTTTCTGGCACGATCAAAAACGCTGTCATCGATTCGGCACTTTATGAATGACAACGCGTTCCTAGAAGTGGAGACCCCTATGCTCCATCAGATTCCGGGTGGCGCGGCGGCCAAACCGTTTATCACCCACCACAATGCATTAGATCAGCAGATGTTTCTGCGGATTGCGCCCGAGCTCTTCCTAAAGCGATTGGTGGTCGGGGGGTTTGAGCGAGTCTACGAGATCAATCGAAACTTCCGTAACGAAGGACTAAGCCCGCGCCATAACCCTGAGTTCACCATGATGGAATTCTATGCGGCCTACACCGACTACCAGTGGCTGATGGATTTCACTGAGAATGTGATTCGGCATGCAGCGCGATCGGCTACCGGCGCCGATGTGGTGACTTATCAAGGCCGACCCATCGATTTCTCGAAGAAATTTGAACGACTCACGATCACGCAGGCAATTCAAAAGCACGCCCCGGAGTACACCGCGGAGCGACTCAATGATCGCGACGAGCTTAAGGCAGCCCTGAAGGCCCACCGTGTCGATATCAACGCTCCTAATCTTCGTCATGCGGGTGTCGGGGCCCTTCAGCTGGCGCTATTTGAGGAGGTCGCTGAAAGCAAACTCTGGGACCCGACCTTCATCATTGATTATCCAGTGGAGGTATCACCGCTTGCGCGCGCTTCGGACCAGCGGCCAGACGTCACGGAACGGTTTGAACTCTTTATCACGGGACGCGAGATTGCTAACGGTTTTTCCGAGCTCAATGATCCAGAGGACCAGGCGGCTCGGTTTCACATGCAGGTCGCCGCAAAAGACGCCGGTGATGAAGAGGCGATGTATTTCGATGCAGACTATATTCGTGCGCTGGAATACGGCATGCCCCCCGCCGGCGGCTGTGGCATTGGAATCGACCGCTTGGTGATGCTGCTGACGGATAGCCCCAGCATCCGAGACGTCATCCTATTTCCTGCCCTTCGGCGAGAGGACTAGTCGTCGCGCTCGTCAATCCACTGCATCTGAATCGCCTCGAGAATTTTTTCATTCGAGCGATTCGGATCATCATCGAACCCCGGTAGTGCCATCACCCATTTATGGAGATCGGTAAATCGAATCGTCTTCGGATCGATCTCAGGGTGCTGCTCTGTCAGCGCAATGGCAATATCAAAGGTGTCGGTCCACTTCATCAGTGATGCTCACGGGCGTAGTTGATGGTGTAACGAGGAAGCTCTACCGTCAGGTCCTTGTTCTGAACGGCAACCTGACAGGACAGTCGTGATAGCGGGGTCAACCCCCAGGCACGATCCAACAAGTCGTCCTCGTCTTCCTCTGACGGGGGCAGCGACTGAAAGCCCTCTTTAATGACGACATGACAAGTGGTACACGCCCGTGACATCTCACAGGCATGCTCAATCTCAACCCCATGGGCCAGTAGTGCACGGCAAAGATTTTCTCCGGGCTGCACCTGAAACTCTGTGCCCTCTGGACAGATCTCGGGATGGGGCAGCACCTTAATACTCGGCATTTTTCAATACTCCTGTAATCGACTGACCAGCAAGCGCCCGCTGCACCGCACGGTCCATGCGACGTGCCGCGAATGGATCACTCACCTCCGATAGTGCCTTCGTCCGCGCACGCAGCAGGTCAAGATCCTGTCCGCCACACGTCGTGCGTAAGAGATCGATCGACTGATCGATCTGGTGACGCTCGTCTGGCGCTAACAGATCGCCATCTTCGGCCAGAGCTGCACTGGTCGCTTCGAGCAGTCGCTGGGCGTCGACCTGTGCCTCACGCAACGCCCGTACGGCCATATCTTCTTTTGCCGATGAAAAAGCATCTTTCAGCATATCGGCAATCTGTCCATCGCTCAGTCCATACGAAGGTTTGACGGTCACCGCGGCGGTGACACCCGAACTCTTTTCTTGCGCGGTCACTGACAATAGCCCATCGGCATCCACCTGAAAGGTCACCTGAATCCTTGCAGCTCCCGCGACCATCGGAGGAAATCCGCGCAACTCAAATGACGCGAGCGAGCGGCACTCGCTCACAAGCTCACGCTCACCCTGCACCACATGAATCGCCATCGCGGTCTGACCATCTTTAAATGTGGTGAACTCTTGTGCCTGGGAAACCGGAATCGGTGTATTCCGAGAAATGATGCGCTCGGTCAGCCCCCCCATCGTCTCAAGACCAAGAGATAAGGGAAGCACATCCAAGAGCAGCCAGTCATCGCCCCCGGACTTGTTCCCTGCAAGAAGGTCCGCCTGCGATGCTGCACCAATCGCAACCACCTCATCAGGATCCAGACTGGTAAGGGGTGGGACCCCAAAAAAATGTTCGACGGCCTGTCGAATACACGGCATCCGCGTACTTCCTCCGACGAGCACCACACCCTTCAGACCTGCCGGCGTTACACGCGCGTCATGCAACACCCGCTGGACAACATGAAGCGTCTTTGACACGAGA
This sequence comes from uncultured Burkholderiaceae bacterium, assembly GCA_964409175.1. Lineage (GTDB taxonomy): Bacteria > Pseudomonadota > Gammaproteobacteria > Burkholderiales > Burkholderiaceae_A > Lacustribacter. The sequence goes on along the minus strand of CAYPCG010000007.1, from coordinate 32,718 downwards.
TCCTCGGTGATCTGATCGAACTGCTCCCGGGAAATCTCAGCCCGATAAGGCTGCCCTCGATCTGAGACCCACTCGGCCGAAATCACGGCGGTGGCAGTCGGCAGATCGGTCAGGGCTTCTTTTTGACGTCGTGCAAGACGGAGTAGCCGCCGCTTCTCTGTGGCAGACAGCGCTTCAAAACGGCCGCTCATCCCCCACTGGCGCAGCCAGTCACTCGCGAGACGATGATCAAAATCATCCCCGCCCAATAAAGTGTCACCGCCGGTGGCGACCACCTCGAAGACCCCTTTGGTGAGACGCAGCACCGAGATATCAAAGGTGCCGCCCCCAAGGTCATAGATGGCATAAACCCCTTCAGCACCTGAATCAAGCCCGTACGCCAGCGCTGCCGCCGTCGGTTCATTGATCAGCCGCAGAACGTTCAGACCGGCAAGACGCGCCGCATCTTTCGTGGCCTGTCGCTGGGCATCATCGAAATAAGCGGGCACGGTAATCACCGCCCCCGCGAGATCATCGGCCGCGCCGAGCCCAAACGCCGCCTTCGCCCGATCGCTGAGCACCTTCAAAATCTCTGCCGACACCGACACTGGCGATACTGGACCCGCCGCCGTTTGGATCTGCACCATCCCAGTATCGCTATCACCGATGAGTTGATAAGGCGACTGCATCGCCTCGGCCTCCTGCCGGCCTCGACCCATGAACCGCTTGACGGAGACGATCGTATTGCAGGGGTCTTCTGCTGCCGCCTCAAGTGCCGCATCGCCCACCGCGATCACCCCGGATTCGGCGTAACGCACCGCAGATGGCAAGAGCACACGTCCCTGCTCATCCTTGAGCACTTCGACACTGCCGCTTCGAACAGCGGCGACCAAGGAATGCGTTGTGCCCAGATCAATACCGATCGCGATGCGTCGCGCGTGCGGTTCTGGCGACTGACCAGGTTCAGAAATCTGAAGCAGCGCCATCCGTTAACCTTCTCTGTTGATCGCGGACCTGGCCGCTAAATTTAGACAAAAACATTAACCGTCGAATCTCATCGGCTGCACGCTCGGCATCGGCGGGCGATTTGTCGAGCAGATGCTCAATGAGCAGCTCGGATTCCGTCATCGCAGCGGCAACTTCCTGATCCAGCTGAGAGAGCGCTTCGATATCTCTGGCGGCAGCAGCATCGTCTAGCGATTCGCGCCACTCCATTTGCTGGACAAGAAAATCCGAGGGCATACTTGTATTTCGCTCCGCATCGACCGTAACTCCATACAACCCACAGAGATAGGTGGCGCGACGAATGGGATCTTTTAAGGTGTCATGCGCATCATTGACCTGGGTTGCCCGCTGCAACGCCATGAGCCGCTGTGACTCGGGTGCGCTGACATAACGATCGGGATGCACCGCCCCCTGAACGACCTTCCAGGCACGCTCGAGCGCAGTAAGATCCAGCGCAAAGCGAACGGGAAGTCCGAACAAAGAAAAATGATTCTTCTCGGGAATGATTCCCGAGACCTTTGGCTCCGCCGTCACCCGTTAGACCTTAAATGATTCGCCGCAGCCGCACTCGCTCTTGACGTTAGGGTTGTTGAACTTGAACCCTTCGTTCAAGCCTTCGCGAGCGTAATCCAGTTCTGTGCCGTCGATATAAGGGAGGCTCTTCGGGTCGACGACAACTTTCACCCCATGACTCTCAAAGGTCATGTCTTCGTCAGCGGCTGCATCAACAAACTCCAGCTTGTACGCCAACCCAGAGCAGCCCGTGGTCTTGACCCCAAGTCGAACGCCAAGACCCTTGCCGCGCTTCTGAATAAACTGGGCCACATGCTGGGCGGCTCTTTCAGTCAGGGTTACCGCCATGATCACTCTGCCTTAGGCAGCCTGAGGCTGCGTCGCGGCAGAAGCACCATGCTTTGCCTTGTAGTCATCGATCGCTGCCTTGATCGCATCTTCCGCAAGAATGGAGCAGTGAATCTTCACCGGGGGCAGCGCCAACTCTTCCGCAATCTGGGTGTTCTTGATCGCCATCGCCTGATCCAAGGTCTTCCCTTTTACCCATTCGGTCACCAGAGAGGAGGATGCAATCGCAGAACCACAGCCGTAGGTCTTAAACTTTGCATCTTCAATAATGCCCTGCTCATTGACCTTGATCTGCAGCTTCATCACGTCACCACATGCCGGGGCGCCCACCATGCCGGTACCGACACCAGGATCCGCTTTATCAAATGCCCCCACGTTGCGTGGATGCTCATAATGGTCGATCACTTTTTCACTGTATGCCATTTTTCTCTCCCAACTTCGACAACTGTTTCAACACCAAATCGATTCAAACCCTTTGCCGCTTTATCTACACGAGGGCTAATGGGCGGCCCACTGCACGGTATTCAGGTCCACCCCTTCATTCACCATTTCCCAGAGCGGAGACATCTCGCGAAGCTTCGCAACCTTGTCCTTCAACAGCGCTACTGTGAAATCAATATCTTCTTCCGTGGTAAACCGACCCACTGAAAAACGGATCGACGAGTGCGCCAACTCGTCAGATCGGCCGAGTGCCCGAAGCACGTACGATGGCTCAAGACTCGCTGAGGTGCAGGCAGAGCCGGAGGACACCGCCACGTCCTTGATCCCCATGAGCAAAGACTCGCCCTCGACATAGTTAAAACTGACGTTCAGGTTGTGGGGAACACGATGTTCGAGATCGCCGTTCAGGTAGACGGCTTCCATTTCAGATAGTCCGCTCCAGAGTCGATCGCGCAGCGCACGGATTCGCTCGTTCTCAGTGGCCATTTCCTCTTTCGCCAAACGGAACGCTTCTCCCATGCCAACGATCTGATGTGTCGGTAATGTGCCAGAGCGCATACCACGCTCATGGCCGCCACCATGGATCTGCGCCTCAAGGCGAATCCGGGGTTTACGGCGCACAAACAAGGCCCCCACGCCTTTTGGACCATAGGTCTTGTGCGCGGAAAAAGACATCAGATCGACCTGCAGCGAACTGAGGTCAATCGCCACCTTACCGGTGGCCTGTGCGCTGTCGACATGGAAGATGATGCCTTTGGAACGACAGAGGGCTCCGATCTTGGGAATATCCTGGATCACCCCGATTTCGTTATTGACATACATCACTGACATAAGAATCGTGTCAGGACGAATCGCCTGCTCAAGTACTGAGAAATCAATCAGCCCGTTCTCTTGGACATCCAGATAAGTGACCTCAAAGCCCTCTCGCTCAAGCTCGCGACAGGTATCTAAAGTGGCCTTATGTTCGGTCTTCACTGTAATGAGGTGACGACCCTTCTCTTTGTAAAAGTGCGCAGCGCCCTTTAACGCCAGGTTGATCGACTCGGTCGCACCCGACGTCCAGACAATCTCTTTCGCATCGCAGTTCACAAGCGCCGCGACATCAGCGCGCGCCGCTTCGACTGCCTCTTCGGCACGCCAGCCATAGGCATGACTTCGGGACGCAGGGTTTCCAAAGTCTTCCCGAAGAAAGGGCAACATCGCATCGACCACCCGAGGATCAATCGGGGTCGTTGCGGAGTAATCAAGGTAGACCGGCTTTTTCATGCATTACTCCTTCGATCACCCTTACGCAGCGGTCGTGTCTGACACGAGTCGTGGCTCTTGAAACATGACATGACGGCGCACGGTCACCGGCTCCGGAGCAGGCTGATGCCGCTTACCGCGCTGCTCTTCGACCAGGTCGTGCAGCGACACGGAGTCCAGAAAGTCCACCATATGGCGGTTCAGGCTGGCCCAGAGTTCGTGGGTCATACACTGGCCATCGTCATGACAGTTTTGCTTGCCACCACACTGGGTGGCATCCAATGGCTCATCGACCGCATAAATGATGTCCGCCACGGTGATGTCCTTGGCACTGCGGGCCAGTTTGTAGCCCCCACCAGGACCACGCATGGACTCCACCAGCTCATGGCGACGCAGGCGGCCAAAGAGCTGCTCGAGATAAGACAGGGAAATCTTCTGGCGTTGGCTGATCGCCGCCAATGTCACTGGGCCCTTCTCCTGGCGGAGCCCCAGATCGATCATCGCGGTCACGGCAAAACGGCCTTTGGTCGTCAGTCGCATTCGAACCTCCAAAATAATTGAGTGATTTAGTCGGGAGTTTATCTTACCCAACGGATTTGCTCAAGTATTCGGGAAATAAAAACCCCACGACTGTCCAGAACAGGACGGGGCCGCGGGGTTCGATCCGAGGGGCGCGCCAAGGGCCCCCTCTCGGAGCCCCGGAGCGGTCGCCGGACGCGATGTCTTAGGCGGCGGCCACCATCGTCGCGCGACGACGGACAACCTCCATCAGCCCATTACAGGCGTCTTCGATGTAATCAAGGGCCACTTCAAATCCCTGAGGACCGCCGTGATAAGGGTCATTAATCGTGGCAGCCTCAAACTCGGTGGCAAAACGCATCAGCAGCTGTAGCTTGTGCTGCAGACCGCGAGGACACATCCGCTGCAACAGGGCCAGGTTCTCCCAGTCCATCGCCAGGATGTAGTCATAGTCAGAGAAATCCGACAGCTCAATCTTGCGCGCGGTCGTCTGCGTCAGGTCATAGCCCCGCTTGGCCGCCGAGTTCACGGCACGCTGATCAGGCGGCTCTCCCACATGGAAGTCGTGAGTCCCCGCGGAGTCACTGACGACAAAGTCTTGAAGATTTGCAGCCTTCACCAGCGACTGAAATACCCCCTGTGCGGTGGGAGAGCGACAGATGTTGCCCATACAGACAAAGAGGATCTTTGTCTTCATGCCAATGGGCACATCCGTTTTCTTCGCCGGACGGTTCAGTTTGGGTTTCACCGACGGGAGTGCCGAATCAAACGGCGTGGTTTCAAAGTTTTCTGCTTCAGTTGTTGAGTCAAATGTGGTCATACCAATACCTTTTCAATAGAGTCGTGCAACTTGTCTACCCCAAACACTTCTTCTTTTAATTGGGCCAACTGATCTCTCAGCCGAGCCGCTTTTTCAAATTCAAGATTTCTCGCGTGTTCCAACATCGCCTTTTCAAGCGCTGCAATTGCCTTGGCCGCCTCTTTGGGCGACCGCGCAAGAACCGGTTCGTCCGCGCCCGGTGATGCAGTCAACGCCGGACTCTGCGGATCAATCACGCCATCGATCAGGTCACGAATCTGCTTCGTCACCCCGCGCGGGGTAATCCCACGCTCCTGATTAAAGGCAATCTGCCTCTGACGACGACGTTCAGTCTCCCCGATCGCACGTCGCATGGAATCGGTCATTCGATCGGCATACAAAATCGCGCGGCCGTTCAGGTTTCGCGCCGCACGACCAATAGTCTGAATCAGACTGCGCTCAGAGCGCAGAAAACCTTCTTTGTCCGCATCGAGGATGGCCACGAGCGAGACCTCTGGGATATCGATTCCTTCCCGCAACAGGTTAATGCCCACCAGCACATGGAAGGTCCCCAGCCGCAGGTCGCGCAGAATCTCGACCCGCTCCACCGTATCAATATCCGAGTGAAGGTAGCGAACCTTGACACCGTTGTCCGCGAGATAGTCCGTGAGGTCTTCGGCCATGCGCTTGGTCAACGTCGTAACCAGCACCCGCTCATCCTTTGCCACCCGCAGCTTGATCTCGCCCAGCAGATCATCCACCTGAGACCCCGCGGGACGCACCTCCACCTCGGGGTCCACTAGACCCGTCGGCCGGACCACCTGTTCGACGATCGCTCCAGCAGAACGCTCAAGCTCATACGCCGAGGGCGTTGCAGAGACGAACACCGCCTGACGCATCTTGGGCTCGAACTCTTCAAACTTCAACGGCCGGTTATCCAAGGCCGACGGCAGACGAAATCCGTAGTCCACCAGCGTTTGTTTACGAGAGCGGTCGCCGCGATACATCCCACCGAGCTGGCCCACCGTCACGTGGCTCTCATCGATAAAGATCAGCGCATCCGAGGGCAGATAGTCCACCAGTGTCGGCGGAGGATCCCCCGGCTGTGCGCCCGACAGATGGCGGGTGTAGTTCTCAATCCCTTTACAGAAACCGAGCTCAGCCAGCATTTCAAGATCAAACCGAGTGCGCTGTTCAATCCGCTGCGCCTCGACCAGCTTATTCTGGTCGACAAACCACTTTGCCCGCTCACGCAGTTCCTCTTTGATCGTCTCCACTGCACGCAGGACTACTTCACGAGGAGTGACGTAATGCGACGAGGGGTAGACGGCAAACCGGGGGATCTTTTGCCGAATGCGGCCCGTCAGCGGGTCAAACAGCTGAAGCGACTCAATCTCGTCATCGAAGAGCTCAATCCGCAGCGCCAGCTCGGCGTGTTCCGCCGGGAAGATGTCAATCGTGTCTCCCCGGACACGGAAGTGACCGCGGGAGAACTCAATGTCATTGCGCTGGTACTGCATCCGTACCAGTTGAGCAATCAGGTCACGCTGGCTCAGTCGGTCGCCCTGCCGAACGATCAGCACCATCTGGTGATAGTCCGAAGGATTGCCGATGCCGTAGATACACGAGACAGAGGCCACGATCACCGTGTCGCGCCGCTCAAGCAAAGACTTCGTGGCGGATAGGCGCATCTGCTCGATGTGCTCATTGATCGCCGAGTCCTTCTCTATGAAAAGATCCCGCTGAGGAACATAGGCCTCGGGCTGGTAGTAGTCGTAATAAGAGACGAAGTACTCCACCGCATTCGACGGAAAGAACTCCCGCATCTCGGAGTAGAGCTGCGCCGCCAAGGTCTTGTTCGGCGCAAGCACGAGCGCCGGACGCCCGAGTCGAGCAATCACGTTCGCCATTGTGAAGGTCTTGCCTGAACCCGTGACCCCGAGCAGCGTTTGAAACGACAGGCCGTCTTCCACCCCTTGCACCAGGCGAGCAATCGCCTCCGGTTGATCCCCTGCGGGTTCAAACGGCAAGGCCAGTGCAAATGGACTCCCAGGGAACTGGATCACCCCGGGGTTTTCACGGACTCCCATGCTAGACTTTCGGATAAGGTTTTTTGATCAACCGAGTTTTGTGCAATCGCGCATTTTCGCCTGTTAAGCCCTGAATTTCCACATCTTTTTCTTCTGCGAACCCCTTGACAAAAGGGTTTTGACCAACCTCCTCCCCCTGCTATGACTACACCCGTATCCGCCCTGTTTTCTTCCGTTGAAATGGCGCCTAAGGACCCCATCCTGGGCCTGACCGAGACCTATCTTGCGGACACCAGAGCCGAGAAAGTAAATCTTGGCGTCGGCGTTTACTACGACGATAACGGCAAGTTACCGTTACTTAGGGCCGTAAAGAAGGCAGAAGAGGAAAGAATCAAGAAGGGACTCCCCCGAGGCTACCAGCCAATCGACGGACCAGCCGCCTACAACAAGGCGGTACAGGCGTTGCTCTTTGGGGCAGATAGCGACTCGGTTAAATCGGGACGTATCATCACCATGGACACCCTCGGCGGCACAGGGGGCCTGAAGGTCGGTGCTGACTACCTTCAGACGCTGCTGCCCAAGAGCAAGGTCGCCATTAGCGATCCCACGTGGGAAAACCACCGGGGGGTGTTCGAGAGCGCCGGTTTTCCTGTCGAAACCTATACCTACTACGATCCCACCACCAACGGCCTGAACTTCAAAGGCATGTTGGCGAGCCTACAGGCGATGCCCGCTGGAACAATTGTTCTGCTCCACGCCTGCTGCCACAACCCCACGGGAGTCGATCTAAGCCCTGCGCAGTGGGAAGAGATCGTCGCGCTCTGCAGTGAGAAGAGTTTCGTGCCCTTCTTGGATTTGGCCTACCAAGGGTTTGGCGATGGCATCGCCCAAGACGCGCTGGCAGTGCAACTCTTTGCCAAGTCAGGCATGCCGTTCCTGGTCGCAAGTTCGTTTTCCAAGTCGTTCTCGCTCTATGGCGAGCGCGTCGGCGCCCTGTCCGTTGTGACCCGCAATGCCGATGAGGCGGCGCGCGTGTTGAGCCAGGTGAAACGCGTCATCCGAACCAACTACTCTAACCCCCCCACCCATGGCGGCGCCATCGTGGCAGACGTGCTCACCACGCCTGAGCTTCGCCAGTTATGGGAAGACGAGCTTGCGGAAATGCGTGACCGAATTCGCAAAATGCGCCTGGAGTTCGTTGCGAAGCTGAAGGCTCTGAATGTCGGCCGCGACTTTAGCTTTGTGACCCAGCAGCGCGGCATGTTTAGCTACTCGGGATTGAATCCCTCCCAAGTCGATCGCCTCCGCGAAGAGTTTGCAATCTATGCGATCAATTCAGGCCGAATCTGCGTCGCCGCCTTGAACTCAGGGAACATCGATCGCGTCGCGAAGGCGGTCGCCGCGGTCCTCTGAACAAGTTGTCCCAGGTAATAACCTAGCGTTATGCCTTAAGGACTTCCCCCGAGTGACCTCGGGGGACAGATCCACGCACAATCTCCCTATCTCTGGGAGACCTCATGACCACACCGCTTCAGGCAAAGGGCTCGACACGCCATGCCTGACTCTCTAAAAATCGCTGTCTGCGACGACTGGGAGCAGGCCGCACTCGACTGTGCCGACTGGACCGAGTTACAACAGCTTGCGCAGGTTCACTTTTTTAATACGTCGTTCGAATCAGAAGCGGCTGCCGCACAGATACTTAAAGACTTCGACGCAATCTGTCTAATGCGCGAGCGAATGGCTTTCCCAAAGTCGTTGATTGATCAACTGCCCCGCTTAAAGCGACTGATCTTCTCTGGCCAGCGTAACCTGGTCGTGGATATCGAGCACGCCACCCAAAAAGGGATCGAGGTCTCAGGCACCCCCGGTGGTCCGAACAAGGCGTCCACTGCTGAACACACATGGTCGCTCATCCTGGCAGCGACGCGTCGCGTGGCGACCTCGATGAACGGCACGCAGGCAGGCCATTGGCGTGGCGATCCCCAAGGCGAGCCTTATCGACTTCCTGAAACGTTGGAGGGAGACCGTCTCGGCATTATCGGTCTGGGGGATATCGGCCAGCGCGTGGCGCGAATTGGTCAGGCGATGGGCATGGAGGTTGTGGCCTGGAGCCAGAACCTAACTGATGAAAAAGCTGCGGCCGCAGGCGTTCGCCGTGTCGAGAAAAACGAACTGCTCGCCACCGCGAAAGTCGTGTCACTCCACCTCGTACTCTCCGAGCGAACCAAGCGAATCATCGGCACCACCGAATATTCACTAATGCGCCGGGACTCCTTGCTCGTCAACACGTCACGTTCTGGATTGATGGATGTCGATGCCTTAATTCCCGCGCTCGACTCGGGTCGACCGATGATGGCTGCAGTAGATGTCTTCGATCATGAGCCCGTTCAAAAAGGTGATCCCTTCTTCAACCACCCCAAGATTGTCGCAACACCCCACCTTGGATTTGTCTCTGTGCCAGTCTTCGAGGCGTTCTATCGGACGATGGTTCAGGATCTGACCAAGTGGGTCAAGGCACAACCCGCGCGCTAAAAAACTCGCACGCTTAGCGTTGGGTCTGCGGTACCGGGGGGTGATCCTCGGGCTCGACACCGAGTGCGATCAAAAATCGCGAGACCATGTTGTAAGCGGCAATCGTTCCCACGAGTTCCACCACCTGCGTGCTTCCCAGTGCCGCGTGCAAGCGCTGCATTAAGTGTTCGGAAACTTGAATATCTCTGGTCATCTGAACCGTCAGCAGAATCGCATCTTGTTCGACCTGTGAAAACATCGATAAGTCTCCTGCCAGATCATCGATGCGGCGCAGGGCTTCAACCTGTTCCTGAGTACCGCCGGCGGCGATGAGCTCAGGGGCATGATGGAAGAACTCATACTCAGCGCCATTGAGCACCGCTACGCCGCACATTGCAATCTCTCGAAGCTTGGGGGAGAGCGACAGGTTTCGGCGAACCTCCCCCAGGAACGCGTTCCAACCCCGGGCGTAAGGCACGCTGTTTAAGAGCATGCGATCCAGATTAATCAGGTGTCCACCACGACGGGCACGAATCGCCCCGACAAGATCAGCAGGCTCGGCTAGGTCTGCGGGCACGTAAGGGACAGCGGGAACTGGTTTTATCGTCATGATCACTATTCTACTGAGCCCGTGCAGCGAAGGGGCATCTTGGTGTAGAATCCATGCGCTTTCCTCGATAGCTCAGTTGGTAGAGCACCGGACTGTTAATCCGTAGGTCCCTGGTTCGAGCCCAGGTCGGGGAGCCACCTCTTCAAAGCCCAGCGCCGCTGGGCTTTTTGCATATTTCACCTCCTCAAGGGTTGACCTGAGTCAAGCGGATCGATGTCCAATGAAGCGGACAATTGCGCCTGATCACGTCCCCATCACGACATCATGAAGCACGACCCTATTCACCAGACCCCGCCACAACTCCCCCCGCAACAGATCAGTGTTGATGTTCTGAATGAAAAATATCTAAAAGGGAATGAGCAACACGCAGACGAGGTCTTCGTGCGTGTCGCGCGTGCCTTAGCATCCGTCGAACGCCCTGAGCGTCGGGCTGAGATTGAGGCGATGTTCCTCGACAATATGCGCCAAGGGGCCATCGGCGCTGGTCGTATCATGAGCGCAGCCGGCGCAGGAATTCAGGCCACCCTGATCAATTGCTTTGTACAACCGGTCGGGGACTGCATCCAAGGTACGGATGACGAAGGCTTTCCAGGGATTTATGAAGCCTTGCGGGAATCCGCCGAGACCATGCGCCGCGGCGGCGGCGTCGGCTACGACTTCTCACGCATTCGGCCCAAAGGGGCCGACGTCAAGGCAACGGCATCGACTGCATCGGGACCATGCAGCTATATCAACGTCTTTGATCAGTCCTGCAGCACGGTTGAAAGTGCGGGTGCACGTCGCGGTGCGCAAATGGGAGTGCTGAGAATTGACCATCCAGATGTCTTGGAATTCATTACCGCAAAACGCACACCCGGCCGCTGGAATAACTTTAATGTTTCCGTCGGCGTCTCGGATGCCTTTATTCAGGCGGTGTCAGAAAATGCCCAGTGGGATCTGGTTCACAAGGCAAAACCAAGTGCCGATCTGATCGCGCAAGGCGCGCATCAGCGTGCCGATGGACTCTGGGTCTACCGAAGCATTAGCGCAAAAGAGCTCTGGGACACGATCATGCAGTCCGCCTATGATTTTGCAGAGCCGGGCATTCTCTTTCTCGACAAGATCAATTCGGATAACAATTTGGCATATTGCGAGACCATCAACGCAACTAATCCCTGTGGCGAACAACCTCTGCCGTCTTACGGATGCTGCGACCTTGGTCCCATTATTCTTCCGCGATTCGTACAGCATCCGTTTCACTTCACTGGGCCTGCCCGCTTTGATTTTGAGCGCTTTCAAAGGGCAGTGGCTATCCAGGTTCGGATGCTCGATAACGTCCTGGACTTGACCTGGTGGCCATTGCCGCAACAGCAAAAAGAATCTGCCGACAAACGTCGTATTGGCGTTGGTTTTACCGGTCTTGGGAATGCCTTAACCATGTTGGGCCTAAAGTACAACAGCGATGCGGGTCGTGAGATGGCCGCGCGTATTGCCCAGACTATGCGAGATGCCGCGTACGAGGCCTCGATCGAATTAGCCAAAGAAAAAGGGGCGTTCCCGCTGTTTCGGGCGCAGGACTATCTTGCGAAGGGCAGCTTCGCGAGCCGGCTGCCCAGCGACATTCAAAACAAGATTCGACAGTTCGGTATTCGTAATAGCCATCTGATCTCGATTGCCCCAACAGGCACGGTAAGCCTCGCCTTTGCCGACAATGCGTCTAACGGCATTGAGCCGGCGTTTTCATGGACCTATACGCGCAAAAAACGCGAGGCGGATGGCAGTACGCGTGAATACACTGTCGAAGATCACGCCTGGCGTCTGTATCACGCCCTTGGCGGTAAAGACGATGCGCTGCCCGAGAGTTTTGTCTCAGCCCTTGAGATGTCAGCGCAAGACCACATCGCGATGATGCAAGCAGTGCAGCCTTTTATCGATACTGCGATCTCAAAGACGGTGAATGTCGCTGCAGACTATCCGTTCGACGATTTCAAAGATCTCTACCTGCAGGCATGGCGTCATGGCCTAAAGGGATTAGCCACTTATCGCCCCAACAACATCTTAGGCGCCGTCCTCGAAACGACCGTAGGCCAGTCCCAGCCGGCAAGCGATGCCGCGACAGCGCCGCAGACTGCGCCACAAGAACCTGTTCTTGTGGATCCCATGCGGTCTGTGATCGAGAAGCGTCCCAAAGGCGCGCTTGATGCAGTCGCCGAAAAGATCGAATACTGGACACAGGAAGGACGTAAGACGCTCTATCTCATCGTGTCATTTCTGCCACTCCCGAGCCCAGACGGAAACGGCACCATTGATCGTGCCATTGAGTTCTTCATGCCTGTCGGCCAGAGTGGTGAGTCGCAACAATGGATTACCTCGAGTATGCGCATGCTCTCGCTCGCTGCGCGTGGGGGCTTTTTATCGCGTGCGCTGGACGATATGCGGAAGGTCGCCTGGGATCGTGGGCCTGTGCGTTATGGAACCGTTAAACGACCCGACGGATCCCATGCGCCGATGTGGCACGACTCAGAAGTCGCCGCAATCGCCTATGCCATCCAGAACATCTTGGCACACCGCGCCCGCGCCCATGTTCGGCCGAAGATGACTGGGGCCTGCGCCGAGGTCGCCGAGGCCGCAAGTCTGTCATCGATGTCGGGCAAAAAATGTCCCGCCTGCGGCGCCTACGCCATGATCAAAAAAGATGGCTGCGAATTCTGCACGCAGTGCGGGGAGCTTGGCGCCTGCGGGTAAACTCCCGACTATGGCAAAAGAAACCTGGTTGGTCATGCTCGAGGGGCTTCTCGTCTTTGGCGGGGCGCTGGCCTTCGGCATTTGGCAGCTTCGCTCGATTAAAAAGGACCAGGAGAAGGCGCGCCAGGCGGCAAAGGAGTCGACGTCTGATGATTCCAACCCCTGAGACGATCAACCCGCTAACAGAGGCAATTCAGTTGTCGGTTGCACCCGTGTTCTTGCTCACGGGCGTGGCCGGAATGCTCAATGCTCTGGGTACACGACTTGCGCGGGTGATTGACCGAAGCCGTGCGCTAGAAGAATGGCTCTTTCAGTCAACACCGGAAACAAACCCGCGTCATCAGAAGTTTCTGGATGAGCTGGAGTCGTTAAATCAACGCAAGAAGATCATTAACTGGGCAACCGCCTTAATGGTGATCTGTGCAGTCTTTATCGGACTGACGGTCGTAGAGCTCTTCTACTCCACCGGCATTCAAGGGCGCCTGCAGCTCTCGCAATGGGTACCAGTTACTTTCCTAGCGGGTTTCGGCTGTTTCATCGCGGCGTGTGTCCTGTATCTCGCTGAAATCTTCCTCGCTTCTCGGATGGTCTCCACACCCCGACGGTGACCTTGGGACAGGATCGATGGTGGGGGACAACCCCGATTCCCTGTCTAGAGCAAAACCCGCATCATCGACGGGTTTCACAACCATAAGGAGACCACCCTCATGAAACCAATGACCGCTCGTCGTCTAAAGATGACGCTTGTGGGTTCGGCACTTGCCACTATGGCCACCGCCGCCCTCGCCCAGGCGCCTGCCGCTGCGCCCGCACCTCCACCCGCTTGGAAGCAGGGGATGCCCTCCTCCATGGCAGACTCCAAGTTGGCACCTCTGGCCGGAAAAATGACCATCACTGAGGCAGCCGAGATTCCCGTTGACAAGATCAAGCTGCCCCCTGGATTCAAGGCAGAGATCTATGCCACCGGCATGCCTGGCGCCCGCGCGATGGCCCGAGGAGATGACGGCAAGATCTATATCGGTACGCGCGCAATCGGACGCGTCTATGAGCTTTCAGCCGACGGCAAGACCAGCCGTGTCGTGGTCGATAAGCTCGTCCAGCCTGCCGGCGTTGCCTTCAAGAATGGTTCTCTCTACGTCATGTCCATCAACAAAGTGCTGCGTTTTGATGGCATTGAGAAGAACCCCACAGTGGCTCCTGTCGATATGACAGACGCATTCAAGCTTCCGCCCGAGCAGCATCACAACTGGAAATACATCGCATTCGGTCCCGATAACAAGCTCTATGTGCCGTTCGGAGCACCTTGCAACATCTGTGAACTGCCCACTCCTGAGTACGCGCAGATTCGTCGCTATAACGCTGACGGATCCGGCATGGAAGTGATCGCAACGGGCGTACGTAACTCGGTCGGCTTTGACTGGCACCCCGAGACCAAAGAGCTTTGGTTTAGCAACCACGGCCGTGACTGGTGGGGCGATGACCGTCCGAATGACACGCTGCATCGGATCCACAAGACTGGCCTGAACTTTGGTTTCCCATACTGCCATGAGGGCAAGCTGGAAGACGACACGGTCAAGAAGCCAAACGCCTGTAAAGGTGTTGAGCAGCCTGTGGCGCTGATGGGCCCCCATGCAGCCGCAATGGGCGTGACTTTCTACACCGGCAAGATGTTCCCGGCCGAGTACAAGAACGTTGCCTTCGTTGCGCGTAAAGGATCATGGAACCGCTCCACGAAGATTGGTTTTGACATCGTGACGGTGAAGGCCGACAAGAATGGCAAGAACGCCAAGGTCACGCCGTTCATGACCGGCTTCATGAACCCTGCCGATCAGTCCTTCTGGGGTCGCCCTGCCTACATGCTTCAGATGCCTGATGGTTCGATGCTGGTCTCTGATGAGCAGCTCGGGGCGATCTATCGCATTACGTACAAAAAGTAATCAGTGAAACGTGTTTTTCGTAATACCTGTCTGATGCTGGCAGCATTTGCTGCCAGCATTGGGCAGTCCGTGATGGCGCAGGATCTGGGCTCACGCCTAGTCGCCTGCGCGGCATGCCACGGGATTGATGGGAACTCCAAGACATCCGCAAGCCCATCGCTTGCAGGTCAACCAAAGACATTTCTTGAAAACCAGATCATCATGATCCGGGAAGGTATCCGTGTCATTCCGGCCATGACCGGGCAGCTCGACGGTATCCCCGATAAAGAAGTGATTGCGCTGGCAAAGCACTTCTCGAGCCAGACGCTTAAGCCATTAGAGTCAAAACGCGACGACGCGCTGTTTAAACGGGGTGAGCAGCTCTCTCGCCAGATGCTGTGTGGCACCTGCCATCTTGCAGATTACAAAGGCCGCGACCAGATGCCGAGGCTTGCAGGACAACGAGAAGACTATCTATTGCACTCGATGCGTCAGTTTCGCAATAACCAAGCGATTGGGCGAGACACCATTATGGCGGCGTCACTCTATGGCATCTCAGATGCAGACCTGACGGCAATCGCGCACTATTTATCGCAGCTGAACTAGCGATCGCGAAAGGGGCTGCGCTGATGCAGCCACCAGTCAAAAAACGGAAAGACCAGGCAGCCAAACCCAAGGACAAAGAAACCGATCGCCCAGTCCTCGATCTGACTGCCGCCCCCAGAGATGTCGAGTGCTGCGCCAAACAGCGCTGGGCCAATGACGCCACCGCCACCGAATCCGATAAACGAATAAAGCCCCATCGCAGCGCCTTTAATCTTGGGGTCAGCCGACGCGATAAGCCCCGCGGTGAGCGTTGCTGAATCCGCCATGATCAACATGGAATGCATCGCCACCAACAAAAACACCACCCACCACCATCCCCAGCCCGCAGAAAAAGCCATCACAACGCCGATGACGGAGGTGATGGCCATGATGCAGACGATCCAGGCTCGCCGCCCAACACGCAAGGCCATCTCATTGCCAATGATCGAGGCGGGCACCGAGACAATGCTGACCACTGCAGCAGCGGTTGCCGCGGACATCCAGGTAACGGTTCCTGGCGGGAGCACTGAGATACTGAAGGCCACAAACGCAACGATCCAGACGCGCGTACCAAAGAGCTCTGTGCAGTGAAGCCCATAGCCCACCGTGTAGCCAAGACAACGACGATCTGCCAAGACCACTCGCCAGGTCTTGAGCGGAAACAACCGCTCAAACGACCAGACAATAGGCTGCGGATCACGTTCATGGGCTAACGGTCTTGTCCGTGACAGGACGATGAATGCGGATGCGAGCGGACCCAAGGCGCACAAAAAGAAGGTCCACGTTGTGCCGATCATAGGCAGGGCCTGACCTGCAATGTACAGTGATGATGCAGCGCCGATGCCAAAAAATGCCGTGTAAAACGCAACAAACCGCGACTGCTCCTTGCCGCGTGTTCGATCTGACAGAATTTTTAATCCTGGCATGTAGGTTGCAGCAATACCAGCGCCCAGCAGTGTCTGAAAGAACAACGCCGAGAAAAAACCTTCTGCCCCAAACGCAAAACCAATCCCTCCCGATGCGGCCAGCAGGCTTCCGATCGTATAGATGCGCCTGGCATCCATCACATCCGTCAGGCTATTCCAAGTGGAGACTGTGACGACGTAGCCCATGAAAAAGCCACTCGCAATCCAACCCGCTTCGCTATTGGTGAGCCCCCATAGGTCCTGCAACTGAGTGAGTGCGACCGCATAGGTCGAAAAGCCCAGCAGCGACAGAATGTGGGCGATGATTAAAGAAATAGCGACGCTTCGGACTTGCATGCACAATAGGCCCCATGATTAAGGGGCTCGTTCAACTTCTTTTATTCCAGGGTCTCGGGGAGGTTATCTCGAAACTCCTGGGATTGCCAATTCCGGGCCCTGTGGTGGGCCTGATGCTCCTATTGGTTACGCTGCTCATTCGGAACAAGCTCGACCCTGACCTAGACATGGTCGCCACCGGGTTTACCCAGAACCTGGGGTTGCTGTTTATTCCCGCGGCCGTGGGTGTGGTGATGTTTATCCCCCAACTCGCCGAATATGGCCTGGTGATCGCCCTCATTCTGGTCGTCAGTGTCGGACTATCGGTTGCAGCCTCGGCGATGACGCTGAAGTTTTTTGCATCGAATCGAGATAGCGGTGCAGATGCCACAGAGTCCGCCTCGGAGAAACACGGATGAATGCTGGCCTTCCGCTCATTGAGCTTCGTGAGATCTGGGTCTATCTCACCGGATCCCCGCTCCTATCGCTCATTCTGACACTCATCGCCTATCAGATTGGGCTAACCATCTATGACCGAACCAACAAGAATCCACTGGCGAATCCCGTGTTGATTGCCATCGTGATCGTGCTGATCACGATCACCATGCTCGAAATGCCCTATGCCACTTATTTTGCAGGGGCTCAATTCATTCACTTTCTATTAGGTACGGCGACGGTGGCCCTTGCAATTCCGATCTATAAGGGCTGGCATCTGTTGCGCGGAAAATCGCTCGCCCTAGCGACATCGCTCACAGCAGGGGGCGCCGTATCGATTCTGAGTGCCGTTGGCTTGGCAATCGTTGCCGGTATTCCTGAGACATTGATCAGGCCTTTTTACGCCAAGTCTGTCACCGCTCCAATTGCCATGGGCGTGGCAGAAAATATCAGTGCATCTCCCACGCTAACAGCGGTCTATGCCGTTTCCACAGGCATCATCGGCGCAATCATTGCCCGCTATATCTTGGATGCACTACGCATGCGGCTCTGGTGGCAGCGTGGCTTTGCCATCGGGGTTGCCGCCCACGGCATTGGCACCTCACGCGCGTTCTCGGTCAGTGCAGAGGCCGGCGCATTTGCCAGTATCGGCATGGGGCTACATGGCGTCATCGGCGCAATACTTATTCCCTGGTTCGCCTAACCTTTCAAGGGCGAGTCAACGAACCGCACAGCAGGTGTACTCGGACTCGGTCTGTTGTCTAGACTTTCTTTACTCGGAACCAGGCGGCATACATCGCCGGCAGCGAGAGCAGCGTGAGCGCTGTCGCCACAATCAGCCCCCCCATAATGGCAACTGCCATCGGTCCCCAGAAGACACTTCGTGACAAGGGAATCATTGCCAACACGGCTGCCGCAGCCGTCAGCACAATAGGCCTGAATCGACGCACGGCGGCCTCAACGATTGCCGTGCGATCGGCAATCCCGCGGCGGCGATCCTGTTCAATCTGATCGATCAGAATCACCGAATTACGCATGATCATCCCGGATAAAGCGATCACGCCGAGCAAAGCCACAAATCCAAACGGTCGATTCAGGAGCAACAGGGACCCTGCAACGCCCGCAATTCCTAGCGGACCCGTCAGAAACACCAAGACAGAGCGCGAGAAGCTCTGAAGCTGGATCACCAATAGGGTAAAGATCACGAACAACATGATCGGTAGCCCTGCCGCAATCGATGCCTGACCTTTACTGCTCTCCTCCACCGATCCGCCCACATCAATTCGATAACCTGGGGGGAGCTTCTCCATCAGGGGTGCCATGGTCTTAAGCAACACGGCCGTCATCGTCGCGCCCTGGACACCATCGATCACATCCCCCTGCACCGTGATCGCATACTCGCGGCCCTCGCGCCAGACCACACCGGGTTCCCAGGCAAGTCGGATAGTCGCGATCTGACCCAGCGGTACTGCCCCCACCGCACTGGGCAATAAGGTCTGCGAAAGCTCTGATAACTGATCACGTTCCGATTTGGTCAACCGCATCACCAATGGAATCAGTCGGTCCTCTTCACGATATTGTGCAATCGGAAGCCCCGAAAATTGTGCCGCGAGCACTTGACCAATCGACTGCTGCGACACGCCAAGCTGCTGGGCACGCGCGGGATCAACATCGACTCGTACAACCGGAATCAACTCATTCCAGTTGTCGTTCACGCCACGCATGCGCAGGTCACTGCGCATCATGATCTTCGCCTGATCGGCAATCTCACGAAGTACCTTCGGGTCATCTCCAACAACTCGGAACTGAACCGGATACGGTACTGGCGGACCATTCGGAAGGAGACGTACTCGGAGTCGCGCCTCGGGGAACTCAGCGGCCAGCTCATCGGGCAGTAGACTCGACAGCCGCTTTCGGTCTTCGGGAGACTTCGACAGAATAATGGCCTGTGCGACGTTGGTCTGGGGAAGAATCTGGTCAAGCGGCAGGAAGAATCTCGGCGCGCCCGTGCCAATCCAGAAGTTCACGGTAGCGACACCCGGCGTCTTTAAGAGCCGCGTCTCGATGCGACGCGCTAGTGTCTCAGAAGCCGCAACACTAGAGCCTTCTGGTAGCCAGACATCGATCATGATCTCGGGTCGCGACGAATCAGCAAAAAACTGCTGTTGCACCTTGCCCATGCCAAAGACACCAAGTGCAAAGACCGCAACCGTCAACACAATCGTGGTCTTTCGATAGTCCACACACCAGCCCACCAGCCGACGGAAGCGACGGTAAAACGGCGTCTGAAAGTGCTCCCGAGCACCATGCGTGCCTTGTTTTGGCGCCCTCAGCATCAGGTACCCAAGGCTCGGCACAAAGATCACCGAGACAAACCACGACACGATCAATGCGGCTGCGGTGACCGCAAAAATCGCAAAGGTGTACTCCCCGACTGCAGACTTCGCTAACCCAATCGGCAGGAATCCGGCGGCGGTGATCAAGGTTCCAGTTAGCATTGGCATTGCGGTCAACGAATAGGCTGCGGTCACGGCAGTAACACGATCAGCCCCTTCTTCTAATTTTCGGACCATCATCTCGACAACGATAATGGCGTCATCGACGAGCAGCCCCAAGGCAATGATCAACGATCCCAGCGAGATCTTGTGCAGCCCAACCCCCCAGATCTTCATGATCAAAAAGGTCACCGCTAAGACCAAGGGAATACTGATGGCCACCACCAGGCCCGGCCGCGGATCGATCCGCCACGGGTGTCGGTGAAGTCCAAGAGACAACAGACTCACGCCGAGCACAATCGCGATGGCCTCGATCAGTACCTTGATAAACTCGTTGACCGAGCTTGCGACAACCGTCGGCTGATCCTGGATCTGGGTCAGACTCACACCCGCCGGCAAAGCCGATTCAATCGTCTTTGTCTTCTGTGCGAGCCGTTTGCCTAGCGCAACGATATCGCCGCCCTTTCGCATCGATACACCGATAGCAACGATCTCTTCGCCCTGGAATCGAACCTTCGTCAACGCGGGATCAATGGCCTGACGACGTACCTCCGCGATATCCCCAAGACGAAGCACCTGGGCGCCCAATCGCAACGGCGTCGCGCGAAGGGCTTCAACCGACTGGGCCGCACCATCCACCCGAAGGGTGAGCTCTCGCACCTCTCCAGACAGCGACCCTCCCATCACCACGTTAAGCTGCGACTGAAGCTGCGCAGCCACCTGAGGCACCGTTAACCGATACTGGGCCAGTCGATGTCGCGACAGTTCAATGTAGACCCGTTCATCTTGGAGCCCATAGATCTCCACCTTGCCAACATCGTCGACCTGCAATAACGACTGTCGCACCTGTAAGGAGAAATCCCTTAGATCGCTTGGGCTATATCCCTTTGCCGTCAGCGCATAGATGACCCCGAAGGTGTCGCCAAATTCATCATTGAAATACGGGCCTTGGACACCGGATGGCAGCGTTGCCTGCATATCACCGATTTTTTTTCGTACCGTGTACCAGAGCTGACTAACCTCAGCAGGAGGCGAGCTGTCTTTTACTTGGAAGATCACGAGCGACTCGCCGGGCTTAGAGTAGCTTCGAATCTTGTCGGCGTAGGGGACTTCTTGGAGCGTACGTTCAATCTTGTCGGTCAGCTGCTCCGCGACCTGCAGCGCTGTCGCCCCCGGCCAGACCGTGCGAACCACCATCGCCCGAAAACTAAACGGAGGATCTTCATCCTGGCCGAGCTGAAAGTAGGCCGCAAAGCCCATCACTAACAGCACCACCATCAGGTACCGAGTCAGCGCAGGATGCTCTAACGCCCAACGCGACAGATTAATGCGATCGTGACCCATCCGGATGACTCAGTCGTGAGACTTACGGCGCCGCAAGTCGAACACGCTCTCCCTCTGATAAGACATGCGTTCCCGCTGCAACAATCCGATCACCGATCGATAGCCCCGTGACAAGCTCAACCGAGGACTCAGAGGCATTCCCTAACGACACCGGCACTCTCTCAAGCGTCGCCTGACCATCCGCGATCGCCTTTAACCGATAGACCGAGTCGCCATTCACCAATGCAGACAGCGGGATCCTCACGCCCCGACCGATCGCCGTCACGGCACGCGGCGCACTGGAGCGCTCCGTCAGCGACACGATTGCGGCGACCTGCCGCGGCGCAACGGTCTGCCCGGGGCTGACCAGCACCGACGCAATTCTCCCCGACTCAATCGCCCGAAGCGTGATGTACCCCAACTGATCCGAAGTCGCTTCAAAGCGTGCGCGAGCAAGGGTGAGCTGTGCACGACGACGGTCAATCTCAGCGCCTGAAATAAAGCCCTTTTGATGGAGCTCCTGAAAACGCCGGAAATCGGCTTCATTAAATTCCAACTCGGCTTGGGCTGCTGCAAGTTGTGTTCGTGCGGAAGTCTCCGACAGCGCCATGTCCAGAGGGTCTATGCGCGCAATCGCCTGGCCTGGCGTCACCATGTCGCCTGGTGCCACTAAGACCGTCATCACGCGGCCAGCCGCATCAAAGGCTAACTGGGCAGGATCTCGGATCAGGCTTGCGGGAAGCGACGACGGGCTCGGTACACCGCCCGGTGTGTCCACCGATGCACCAACAGTGAAGCTCTTGACGAGACGCAACGCGGGCGGCTTTGGCGGCTCCTTCGAGCAGGCCGAAACGAGCGACACCACCAGAAGACCAAGACATGTCTTCAGTCCCCAGCGAGCCCTGCGGGAGAAAAAGTCACCAGCAACAGTCATGAGTTACCGCCGATATGTAACAAATCGATAGGTCAGCTGTTCCGCATCACTGACCAGATCGGGTCCTGAGGAGCGAGACCAGACACGGGTGTCAATCTCAGGAAAAAACGCGTCCCCATCCTTCACCTGGACATCGACTTCTGTGATGTCCAGCTCATCCGCCAGGTCAATCGTTGCTGCATAGATCTCTGCACCACCGATGACATAGATGTCGGTCTCGCCACAGGCCAGTAGTTCATCCAGATCGTGAAAGACCTGAACACTACTGACTCCAGGGTCAGTATACCGGCGTTTACAGTCCTCTGCCCAGCGCTTATCCCTTGTTAAGACAAGGGATCGCCGATTTGGAAGGGGCTTACCCAGCCGGCCCTCGATCGAACTAAAGGTCTTCCGACCCATCGCGACCGCCTTTCCGGTCGTCAACGCCTTAAACCGTCTGAGATCCTCGGGAAGGTGCCAGGCAAGGTCATTGTCCTTGCCGATCACACGGTCTCGACCGACCGCGGCCACGAGAATCAGTCTGGGCCGCATCAGATCGCTACCGGGGCCTTGATATGCGGATGACACTGATAGCCCTGAATCTCAAAATCCTCAAACGCATACTCAAAAATAGATGCGGGTCGTCGACGAATGACCAACTTGGGCAACGGATACGGCGTTCGGGAAAGCTGCTCTTTCGCCTGCTCTAGATGATTGGTGTAGAGGTGGCAGTCGCCCCCCGTCCAGACAAAGTCACCCACCTCAAGATCACACTGCTGCGCCACCATATGGGTGAGCAATGCATAGCTTGCAATATTAAACGGCACCCCAAGAAAAATATCAGCGCTCCGCTGATACAACTGGCAGGAGAGTTTTCCATCCGCCACATAGAACTGGAACAACGCGTGACACGGTGCGAGCGCCATCTGTGGGATCTGAGCCACGTTCCATGCGGAGACAATCAGTCGACGAGAATCAGGCGTCGCCTTGATATCTCGAATCAGCTGACTGATCTGATCGATCACCGCATCGGGTGCTTCTGGCGTCGGCGCAGGCCAGCTTCGCCACTGGACACCATAGACAGGACCAAGATCCCCGTCTTCTCTAGCCCATTCATCCCATATCGACACCCCGTTGGCCTGCAACGGACGGACATTTGAAGCGCCACTCAGAAACCACAACAATTCATAAATAATCGATTTGGTATGCAGCTTCTTGGTGGTAACCATCGGAAATCCGTCGGCCAGGTTAAACCGCATCTGCCATCCGAATACCGACCGCGTGCCCGTTCCCGTGCGGTCAGTCTTCTCTGTGCCATGGTCCAGCACATGCCGCATCAGATCCAGATATGCCTTCATCGTGATCGCCTTTCGTTGCGAAAAATCTAGCCGCGTGTCACGCGAACCATCGCGCGCTTGTCCTGCCGTGGCCTCATCTCACCAATGATGCTTGCCATGCTGAAGCCGGCATCATGAAACTGGGCAAGCACCTCATGCGCCGCCTCTGGAGCGACACAGGCTAGCAGCCCCCCGCTCGTCTGCGGATCGGTCAACAGTACCTTTTCTCGCTCACCAAATCCGTCAGAGAAGACAACGTCAGCACCATAGCCTTGCCAGTTGCGCGTGGACGCTCCCGTGAAAAATCCCTGATCAATCAAATCCATCACCCCCGGAAGAATCGGGCAGCGATCAAAAGACAGCGTCGCATCGAGATCAGACCCACGCGCAATTTCCAAAAGGTGGCCTGCTAGACCAAAACCCGTGATATCCGTTAGTGCATGCACTTTGGCGTTCGCGCCTAAGACCGCCCCTACTGTGTTGAGCGTCGTCGTGGAACGGATCATTTCTTGATAGTGATCCGGTGAAAGCTTTTCTTTCTTCAGTGCCGCGGAATAGACGCCAACACCCAGTCCCTTGCCAAGAATCAGAACATCCCCCGGTCGGGCATCACGATTACGGCGAATGTGATCCGGATGGGCAAGTCCAAGCACGACCAACCCATAGATGGGCTCGACGGAATCAATCGTATGGCCTCCCGCGATGGGAATGCCCGCCTGCGTGCAGACCGACTGTCCGCCCGCCAAGATCTGTCCAATAGTGTCGTGTGGCAACACGTTAATCGGCATTCCAACCAACGCGAGGGCAAAGATCGGTCGTGCGCCCATCGCATAGATATCCGAAATCGAATTGGTCGCAGCAATCCGACCAAACTCAAATGGATCGTCCACGACGGGCATAAAGAAATCCGTCGTTGCAACTAAGGCTTGTTCATCATTTAAGCGCCATACAGCAGCATCATCACTGGTCTCAGTACCCACGATGAGTTCCTTAGGCGCAACGCCCATCGGCATCTTTGCCAGTATCTCGGAGAGCACTGCAGGTGCAATCTTGCAGCCACAGCCACCACCATGGGCAAGCTCAGTGAGACGCACCGATGTCTTTTCTGTCATACCGATTCCTTTACTAATGATTCTGAGAGCTGCCGAATAAGACGCGCCAAGGCATCTCGTTCAGCCGATGGGCTGGCCAGCGTTGAGGCCAGCGCGAGCCCCCGCTCTCTTAACTGTTCAACAAACGCATCATCCGATACAAATCGTATTAATACCCGGGCCAGATCGTCTGGATCTCCGGTTCTGAAAAACCCTGGGTAGTCACCCCCCATCTGACCGCGATGCGCAGGGATCGCCGATGCGATGACCGGAAGCCGACAGGCGACCGCCTCGGAGACCACCAGTGCACCACCCTCGGAGATCGAGGTCTGGATCAGACAGTGGACGTGGGTCATCTGACGCAGGGTCTGGGCGTGCGATAAAGGCCCCTCCAAGAGAATCCCAGGGTATTGGGCCCCCAATCGAATGAGCTCCTGAGCCAACGTCTTGTCCTGATGACTCCCGACATGAATCAGCCGAACAGGAACACGTCTTCCGTCAGCGCGGACTGCCCAGCCATCCGGAAAGGCACGATGGAATCCAACAAATGCCGTTCGTGGATCCTTCTCTTCACGAATATGGCCTGCAACGAGAAACCGTATGGTCTTGCTGTTCGGTGTCATCACGGGTGCATAGGGCTTGCGAGGCGCGGATGTCTGGATCAGGCAATGCACCCGATCCGCCAGCGAGGGCCAACGCCTGCGAATCTCTTCGCCCGCCTCGGCCTGCAGCACCACAATGAGCCGGGCGAGATGTAAGGCCTGCTCAGCCTTTTGATATCGCTCCGAACCAGACTGCCCCGGGGCAAGCGCTCCGTAGAGATCGGTCCCCGTCATCACCAGCATGACCGGAATCTGTTCTTTAACGAAGGTGGAGACGGCGTCAGCAGAGCGTGCAGCATTTAAGACAATTGCAACGGTTCTCTGCCCGGAGTGGGTACAGGCATCGTCGATCTGTGAGGGCTCATAGATCGACGCGTTAATGCCACTTGCGCGAAGCATCTGCGCGTAGCGCGATGCCGTACGCCAGTTGCCCATCCCTGACTTCTGACCAAATGGCGTCAGGATACGGGCATCAATCCGCCGCGACATTTACTCTGGAATCCCCACCGCCACGGTGTTAAAGCCAGCATCTACGTAGGTAATCTCTCCGGTAATCCCACGGGCCAAATCCGATAGATAAAACGCCGCGACATTGCCAACATCCTCAATCGTGACGTTTCGTCGCAAAGGCGCATTGGCCTCCACAAAATCAAGAATCTTGCCAAAGCCTTTAATCCCCGCGGCAGCAAGCGTCTTAATCGGACCCGCCGAGATGCCATTGACCCGGATATTTTTGGGGCCCACGCTAGTAGCAAGGTAGCGTACCGAGGCCTCAAGACTCGCCTTGGCTAATCCCATCGTGTTGTAGTGTGCAACGAATTTCTCGGCGCCAAGATAGCTGAGTGTGATCATGGCACCGCCCTTCTCGGACATCATCGGCAGTGCGGCCTTCGCCAGCGCAGGAAAACTATAGGCGGAGATCTCATGGGCAATCCGAAACGCCTCGCGACTGACCCCTTCAAGAAAATCTCCGGCAATCGCTTCCCGTGGCGCGAAGGCAATCGCATGAACCAGTCCATCAAGGCTTGGCCAGTGCGTCTTCAGATCAGCGAACGCTTTTTCAATCTGATCATCCTCGGCGACATCTAACGGCAGGCATAACGTGGAACCAAACTCGGCCGCCATTTCTTTCACCCGTTCCTCAAAACGCTCGTTCTGATAAGTAAAGGCGAGTTCAGCACCCTGCTGATGACAGGCCTGAGCAATCCCATAGGCGATCGACCGGTTGGACAAAAGCCCGGTGATCAGAATTCGTTTGCCTTTCAGAAATGCCATGAAAACTCCCCCTCGAAACGCGATAGTGACGCCAATTCTAATCGTGCGGGGTTCCTACGCCTTGGATACACTTTCGGCACCATGCGCCGCCTTGTCCTTTTCCTGGCTCTCTCGCTCCCAATCGCCCAACCCGCGGGCGCAGCGCAGGCCAATGAGGGGTTTGTCCACGGGCTATCGCTTGGGGCGTCACCACGCTATGCGGCGGGTTTTAGTCACTTTCGCTACGTCAACCCCCAGGCCCCCCAAGGGGGGACGCTGAGGGCCTCCGCGCTGGGGTCTTTCGATAAGCTCAACCCGTTCACGCTCAAAGGGGTCGCGGCCAAAGGGGTCATGGAGCTGGTCTTTGAATCGCTCACCATCGGCGCACTCGATGAACCGATGGCCACGTACGGGCTATTGGCCAAAGACATGCGACTCGCAAAGGACGGACGATCCATTACGTTTCGGCTTCGACCAGAGGCCCGGTTCTCTAATGGCGATCCCGTTACCGCCCACGACGTGAAGTTCTCCTTCGACACACTCAGAAGCGCTGTGGCGAGCCCCCTGTGGCGACACTACTGGGCCGATGTAGATCGCGCCACGGTCATCGATGACCAGACGATTCAATTCGAGTTTCTCAAGGCCCACGAGAGCCTCCCCATGATGGTGGGCGCCGTGCCAGTATTCTCACGAAAATGGGGCGCACAACTCGGACACCAAAAATCGTTTGAGACACTCACGCTGGATCCGCCAATTGGCTCAGGGCCGTATGTGGTGCAATCTGTCGAACCGGGACGCAGCGTTCGCTACCAAAAGCAGGCAAACTACTGGGGCGCAGCGCTTGGGGTTCGGCGTGGCCAGTTCAACTTTGATGTCATCGAGTTCCGCTACTTCAGAGATGCCTTTGCACAGCTTCAGGCCCTGCAGAACGACACCATTGATCTACTTGATGAGCCCTCCCCCGAGCGATGGCAGCGATCCTTTCAAGGTCCGGCCT
This sequence comes from uncultured Burkholderiaceae bacterium, assembly GCA_964409175.1. Lineage (GTDB taxonomy): Bacteria > Pseudomonadota > Gammaproteobacteria > Burkholderiales > Burkholderiaceae_A > Lacustribacter. The sequence goes on along the minus strand of CAYPCG010000007.1, from coordinate 5,805 downwards.
TTGCGTCCGGTCGGCTGATCAAGTCAACACTGGATCATTCCAATGCGCATGGATTGCGAGGACTGTTCTTCAATCTTCGTCGCCCAGAGTTTCAGGATCGACGCGTCAGAGAGGCAATTCGACTACTTTTTAACTTCGAGACAATTAACCAGCAGTTCTTTTTCGGTCAGCTCGAGCCAACGGTTTCTTTCTTTACGAACACGCCGTTTGCGAACCCCCGGCTCACCTCACCTCCGCTGGACCATCGCACCCGCAAGCAGCGCGCCTTAGAACAACTCTCACAGGCCGGCTGGAATCCCCGCCATGGCCGACTTATCGGCCCATCCGGGCGACCGATGCGGCTAGAGATTCTCGTGTCTGAGGCGCACTGGGAACGAACACTTAGCCCTTTTCTGACTGCACTTCAGTCGATTGGCATCAACGCCTCGATCCGACTGGTCGATTCATCGCTCTATCGTCATCGCGTCAATCAGGCTGATTTCGATATGGTGGTTCACTGGATGATGACGAGCCAGCGGCCAGGGCAAGAACTCTACTTTCGCTTCTCAAGCGACACGGCCAAGACACCGGGAAGCGACAATATCTCGGGGATACAAGACCCCACAATCGATCAGATGATTGCCACGGTCATATCGGCATCGACCGATGCACAACGAATTGCCGCAGCAAAAGTGCTTGACGAAGCCTTGCACCAGAACGCGATTGCGATTGGCCTATGGCATGACCGCAGGCACCGTATCGCTCATGCGGCAAGGCTTCAGTCACCGTCAGAACCGCCGCTCTATTATTCAGGCGAGCAGTGGCTCATGACGGCTGGCTGGTGGGCAGCTCAGGGGAGACCGCCACCCCAGCAAACCCGATGAAGCCCGCCATGAATCCGTTCATCCTCTACGTCGCAAGACGACTCGCGCTGATGATTCCAACGGTCTTCGGTATTCTGCTCGTGACCTTTACGGTGATTCAGCTGGTTCCGGGAGGGCCCGTCGAACAGACCATCTCCGCGCTCGAGCGGCAGCAACAAGGAATGGTCATGGCCGGAGCGGCTAGGGTCACGGCCATTCCGCCTGAGGAGAGCGCGGCGCTGACGCAGCTGTATGGACTTGATCGACCTGCCTACGAGCGCTTCTGGATCATGACCAAAGGATTCTTCAGCGGCGATCTAGGACAGAGTTTCTTTTATCAACAGTCTGTTGCCAGGCTGATCGCGGAACGCCTTCCGATCTCTCTGATGATTGGGGGGTGGGTCTTTCTGCTGACCTATCTCATTGCCATTCCACTGGGTATCGCAAAAGCCGTTCGTCATGGAACCGCATTTGATCTGGCCACGACGGTTGCGTTGCTCATACTCTATGCGGTCCCAGGTTTCGTGCTGGGGGTTCTGCTCTTGATGCACTTCGGAAGCCCAGGGCCATGGGAGCTGCTGATGCCCGTCATCTGTATTGCCGCTGGAAATCTCGGGCTCACCGCGCTACTCACCAAGAATAGTCTTCTTGAAGAGGCCCAGAAGCGCTACGCGATGGCCGCACGCGCAAAGGGACTATCGATGCCGCAGGTCATGCAACGCCATCTACTGCGCAACGCCATTCTGCCCGTGGTGACCGGACTACCCACTGCATTTATGGGCGCATTTTTCACGGGGTCGGTACTCATCGAGACCTTATTTTCGATTCAAGGACTTGGGCTATTAGGCTTCGAGGCGGTGATGCGGCGGGACTATCCGGTAGTGATGGGATCACTCTTTGTGTTCACTCTCATCGGACTCTTGGCGCGACTACTGACCGACATGATGCTTGTCGCCTTAGATCCCCGCATCGGATTTGAGCGCCATCGGACCTGACATCATGCCTGCGTCTAATCATCCAACCCAGGCACTGTGGCAACGATTCCGCCGACGACCTCGCGCGATGGCCGCACTCGTAATGCTCTGTCTTTTATTGGCGAGTTCACTGTGCGCCGAGCTGATTGCCAATGATCGCCCACTGATCGTCGCTACACCGCAGGGCCTGATTTTCCCAAGCGTTCAGACAATCCCCGAGACGGCGCTAGGGGGCACCCTCGAGACCAATGCCGACTTCACAGATCCCGCCGTGACCGAACTCATTTCTCGTGACGGGACCTGGGCGCTCTGGCCACTACACCGGGCGTCGCCAACAGGGATCAATCTTCATCAACCAATGCCAAGCCCTGCGGCCCCCTCCGCAACACACCCACTCGGAACAGATGATCGTGGCAGAGATGTATTGGCGCAGCTGCTCTACGGGACGAGAACGGCCCTTCTCTTCGGTCTAAGCCTTGCGAGTATCGGCGTTGTCATTGGACTACTGATCGGAGGACTGCTGGGTTATTTCGGTGGAAGAGCAGATCTACTGGGACAGCGACTCGTAGAGATCTGGACCGCACTTCCAGAGCTGTACCTTCTCATCATCCTGACCGCATTCTTTGAGCCCAGTATCTGGATGCTGGGTATTGTGCTGTCAATCTTTAGCTGGATTGGGCTATCAGATGTCATGCGAGCCGAAATGCTTCGTCTTCGGGAGACGGACTATGTGGCGGCCGCCCGCGGAATGGGGCTATCTCACGGGCAGATTCTGGTGCGCCATCTCATCCCGAATAGCCTTGCCCCTCTCGTGACCTTTTTTCCGTTCCGAGTCGCTGCAGCGATTTTCGCCTTAAGCAGTCTCGATTTCTTGGGGCTTGGATTAAGCGGTCAAGGCGCAAGCCTCGGTGCGCTGATTGCGCAAGGCAAGGACAACCTTGATGCCTGGTGGATTGGGCTTCCGGCCGTGGCACTACTGACGACCATCATGGTCTTACTTGTTTTGGTCGGCGAGGGCCTTAAGGAGGCCCTCCGATCGTCTTAAGTCTTCGGCAACGTGACGCCAGTCTGCCCCTGGTACTTCCCGCCCTTATCCTTGTAGGACGTCTCACAGACCTCGTCAGACTCCAAAAAAATCACCTGCGCACAGCCCTCGCCGGCATAGATCTTTGCAGGCAACGGCGTGGTGTTAGAAAACTCAAGGGTCACGTGACCTTCCCACTCTGGCTCAAGCGGAGTGACATTCACAATGATGCCGCACCGTGCATAGGTACTCTTGCCTAAACAGATCGTCAGCACACTGCGCGGGATGCGGAAGTACTCTACCGTGCGAGCCAGCGCGAATGAGTTCGGGGGAATGACGCAGACCGGTCCTTTGAAATCAACAAACGACGACTCGTCAAAGTTCTTGGGATCGACAATGGTCGAGTTGATGTTGGTGAAGATCTTGAACTCATCTGCACAACGCAGATCGTAGCCATAGCTCGACGTGCCGTAGGAGACGATTTTTTCCCCGCCAACAAACCGCACCTGCTCCGGGGCAAACGGTTCAATCATTTTGTGGGATTCCGCCATCCGGCGAATCCAGCGATCACTTTTTACACTCATAGATCAAATTCTCGCATACGGGGACTAGGTCGCCACAATCTTAATCGACGGAAACTTGGCCCCATGGTCTTCGGCAAGTAACGCCACCCGCGCCCCGATGGTCCGGGCGATCTCTCGGTAGGCGGCGGCGATCGGGCCGTTCGGGTCAGCCACCACGGACGGACGGCCCGAGTCCGCCTGCTCACGGATACGAATATCCAACGGCAGAGACCCAAGAAACTGCACCTCGTACTGATCGGCCATTTTCGCGCCGCCGCCAGCACCAAAAATATGTTCAACGTGTCCACACTGCGAGCAGACATGCATCGCCATATTCTCAACAATTCCAAGAATCGGCACCTTGACCTTCTCAAACATCACCAGCCCTTTTTTAGCGTCCAGCAGCGCAATATCCTGAGGGGTTGTCACGATCACGGCACCCGTCACGGGCACCTTTTGCGATAGCGTGAGCTGGACATCCCCGGTTCCTGGGGGCATATCCACAATCAGATAGTCCAGATCCTTCCAGGCGGTTTCGGTCAGCAGCTGCTCAACGGCCGATGAGGCCATCGGTCCACGCCAGACCATGGGGGTGTCATCCCCAGCGAGCATCCCCATCGAAATAACTTGCACACCGTGCGCCTCTTTCGGCAAAAGCTTTTTATCGTCGCTCGCAGTCGTCTTGCCCGTCGTCCCAAACATCATGGTCTGCGACGGCCCATAGACGTCTGCATCCATCATGCCCACCTTGGCGCCTTCGGCCGTCAGGGCCAACGCCAAATTCGCCGCGGTCGTGCTCTTGCCAACACCGCCCTTGCCTGATGCCACCGCAATGATGTTTTTAACGCCAGGAATGCGCTTCGCAGAAGCAGATGCCGCACGCGGTTTGATCGCAACCTTACACCGCACCTCGACCTTGCCATTGGGGGCAACACCCGCAAGCGCCTTACTGATACGTTCCTGCCAGATGGCCGACTCTCCCAATGCGGGATATGGCAGCGCCAAGGTGACGATGAGGGTTCCAGACTCCATCGCCAGGCCGTCCACCATCTTGGCGCGAATCAGGTCAAGTCCTGGCGCAGGGCCAAGGCGGGGGTCAAAAACGGTCGATAGAAGCTGTTCGACCGACTGCGTCAGTGTGGGAGAGAGATCTGTTGTCATAGTTCGGGCAGAATACACGGCTCAATCATGCCTGAAACACTTAGCCCTGTGAGCCCAATATCCCCTCGTCAAATCCTGGTGACCTCGGCGCTGCCGTATGCCAATGGGGCCATTCACCTTGGCCACTTAGTGGAATACATTCAGACAGACATCTGGGCGAGATTCCAACGTCTGCAAGGACACGATCTGGTCTATGTCTGTGCTGACGACACACACGGCACCCCCATCATGCTGAGGGCAGAAAAAGAAGGCATCACACCGCAGGCCCTCATCGACCGGGTCTATCAGGAACACACCCGTGACTTTGCGGGCTTTAGCATTTCATTCGATCACTACCACTCCACGCATTCAGAAGAGAACAAATCTCTTTCTGCTGCCTTTTATCAGGCGCTCAAAGCGCAAGGCCTGATCGAGGTTCGCCGGATCGAGCAGATGTATGACCCCGTTAAAGAAATGTTTCTGCCCGACCGCTTCGTGAAAGGGGAATGCCCCAAATGCGGTGCAAAGGATCAATACGGTGATTCCTGCGAATCCTGTGGCGCGACCTACTCGCCGACTGATCTCAAGAATCCATTTTCGGTCGTCTCCGGCGCGGCCCCGGTGCGACGTGAATCCGATCACTACTTTTTTAAGCTATCGGACCCGCGTTGTGCCAAGTTTCTTAGGCAGTGGGCACTGACTGATGACCGACTTCAGCCCGAGGCCGCCAACAAGCTACGAGAGTGGCTCGGCGATGACAACGATGCGAACGAGGCACGTCTCACCGACTGGGATATCTCGCGCGATGCGCCTTACTTTGGGTTTGAGATCCCCGATGCGCCCGGCAAGTATTTCTACGTCTGGCTAGATGCACCGATTGGCTATTACGCAAGCCTAAAGAAACTCTGTGACAACACAGGCCGAGATTTTCAGCACTACGTTCGTAAAGACTCACCGGTGGAGCAGTACCACTTTATCGGCAAAGACATCCTCTACTTCCACACGCTGTTTTGGCCTGCGATGTTGCATTTTGCGGGCTATCGCACCCCGACCAATGTCTTTGCACACGGTTTCCTCACGGTGGACGGGGCCAAGATGAGTAAGTCCCGAGGCACCTTCATCACCGCCGAGAGCTACCTCCACCAACAGCTCAATCCAGAATGGCTTCGCTATTACTTTGCCGCAAAGCTCAACGGGTCGATGGAAGATCTCGATCTCAACTTCGATGACTTCATCGCCAGAATTAATAGCGACCTCGTCGG
>CAYPCG010000006.1:0-58978 GCA_964409175.1 uncultured Burkholderiaceae bacterium | reverse complement strand
ATCAAAAGGGTCAGGTCGAAGTCGTGTCATCCCTTGAGAAAGATGGCCGTGTCATTCCTTATGACATTCGGTTTGGTGTCTTTGTGGTCTTTGAAGGGGACACGGAATACATCCGAAACTGCTTTAAGGAATACATGGTTCGAACCGATCCATCAGGACGTTACGCCTGCCTCTATAAGCGCTGGCATCTCATCGGGTTGGAAGTGGGTATCTCGGTGGCCTCCGTTGCCTTGCGCGGAGAATCGACCGGCGCTGCGATAGGGCTGAACGCGGATGTGGTGGCGACCGCCAAGCGTGCACTGCGTGCAGGTGAAATTCTGGATGGGGAGGGTGGCTACACCGTCTACGGTAAGTTGATGCCGGCGTCAACATCGCTGGGCATGGGTGGGCTGCCGCTCGGTCTGGCGCATGAGCTTAAGCTTGTTCGCGATGTCGCGGCAGGTCAAAGCCTGACCTGGGATGACGTGCAGATCGATCCCTCCTTGACAGCGTATCGTCTCCGTAAGGAGATGGAAGCGCTTTATGTCGACGTCGGTCGTCGTTGAGGAATTAACACTGCAGCCATAGAGAGCAGAATGAACACTAGCGCCCCAAGGTCATAGGGGCCAAGTTTTTCACCGAGACCGACAACCCCAGAAAAGACTCCCAGTGCTGGAATTAGCATGATCGATAGGCTGCTCACCACCGGGGGAAGCTTACGGGCGAGTCGGAACCAGACGACATGGCAAAAACCAAAGATCACAAAAGCATTAAAGAGAATTGCCACCCACTCTCCAAAGTTCGGCCAGCGCCAGTTGGCGGATTCTAGAAAAATCGCGGCGACTAATACAAAAAGGCTGGTGAACGACATCATCCAGAAGCTTAATGCCGTATTGGAAGCGCTCACCTTCAGATGATTCATCATTGCCGTGCCAAGTCCCCAGCCCATTGCAGCAATCAGCATAAAGCCCAGCCCGAGTGGCTGGCCAAGAAAAGCGGAAAATTCTTCTGCAGCAAGTAAAAGCGTTGCGCAGAGTGCCAGCAGCACACCGAGGCCACCCCGCCAAGTGAACTCTCCTTTGAAGAAAAACACACTTGCTAAGAGGGCCCAGACGGGCATGGTGTAACCAATAATTGCAGCGCGTCCAGAGCTGAGAAGCTTGACAGCATAAATCGCAAACAAATGCCAGATCAGCATATTGCCAATCGCCAAGTGGATCACGCGGCGACGTTCTTCTTTGGGGATAAATAGGGACTCACCCCGTAGGCGCATCCACAGAAATAACGCGAGCAGCCCGATCAGCATTGAAATGATGCGAAATGTCAGCGGCGGGAAATTGGTCACCGCATATTTCATGATGGGCCAGTTCACCCCCCAGAAAAGGGTCAGCAAGGACAGCAGAATCAGGTCGACTCGGTTTAGCACAATGCGGGCGGTGTTCTTTGTTGTTCTTTTGGATAAGCCATAGGATGATAACGGTATGCGATCACTTTCGTTTGCCACTGTCGCCTTCTTGATGCTGGGAGGCTGTGCGACTGTCGGCCCGGAGTTTTACCAGACCCGGGCGAAGGCGTCTGCCGATCTGGAGCTTTGCCTAGCGGCAGAAGCGGGATTTGATAAGACGTTTGCATCGGCCTCTGACGAATTCCGACTGGCCGCTCAGGAAGAGATCAAATCCAGATCCGTGGACTGTGCCGCGTATCGGCCCGAAATGATTCGTCTCCTCTCTCAGCGATTACGCGAGGAGCATCGGCGTTATCAGCAGCTTCGGTATGACCTCTGGCTGGGGATCCGGCGGGGCTTTTTCTTCTAGGCGGTTGGTGGTCTCGGGATGACTCAGCATCTAGCGGCGATGCGCGCCGCACTTGGGCTCTTTATTGCGGGCGGTCTATGTCTGACCACCTTGGATGCGGTCGGCAAAATCCTCATGTCAGAGGTGGGATTACCGCTGCTGATTTGGGCGCGCTATCTCGGTCAGGTGCTGATCTCGGTTCCGCTTTCGGCGACCTTTGCGGGCGCTGAGTTTTGGCGCTCAACCAAGCCTCGCTTGCAGCTATTTCGCTCGTTCCTGATGTTGATGACGAGCGTTCTGTTTTTCGCGGGTATTCACTGGTTACCGTTAGCGGAAGCGTCAGCGATCTCCTTCACAGCACCGATCTGGGTCGCACTACTGTCTGCGCCGATTCTTGGGGAACGTGTCGCAAAGATGGACTGGTGGGTTGCTGGTATCGGATTTTCGGGAATCCTGCTAATTGTTCGGCCCGGCACAGAGATCTTTCATTCTGCGGCGCTGCTCATCGGAATGATGGCAATCGTAAATGCCATTTTTCAGCTCTTAACTCGAAAACTGACCCAGGACCATCCATTCACAACGTTCTTCTACAGTGGTCTTGTGGGGCTCGTGGTCTCATCGATCTGGATCCTGATTATTGGCATTGATACGCCGGTATCCTGGCCAACCATTCTTCGGCTCGCAAGTGTCGGGCTGCTGGGCGGAATGGGCCACCTCTTTTTTGTTCTGGCTTTTTATCGGGCTTCTCCGGCAACGTTGACCCCATTTGTCTACCTGCAGATGATCTGGGCGATCGGATTGGGGTGGCTGATCTTTGATCAACTTCCAGATCTCTGGTCCCTCTTAGGGATGGCGATTATTATTGGATCCGGGCTTTGGCTGATTCTGCATCGCCATCGCACACCGGCTCCGGCAGTCAGTAAAACCTAACGCAATTTGGTCTTGCTGGACCGACGACGAGTGAGCGAGCTCGTCACGGTCTGCGACCTTTGGCGATGCTGATCACTGATCATTGTTCCAATGATCTCGAATTCGCGAATGTGCGGTGATGACGGTCGTGTGACTAACGCGACGGTCCTGCTTGGCGTGGGTGACTCGAGCGGTCGAGCAATTGTCTCCAGATGGTTCAGAATGCCGCTGCGCACTGCCATCTCCGGAAGCAGCGCGACACCAAGACCCGATTCGACCATCTGCACCAGGGTGAGCAGGCTGGTGGCCTCAAGTCCCTCGGTATTCGCAAGTTCCTGGCGGTGACAGGCTTGCAGTGTGTGCTCTCGAAGACAGTGGCCCTCTTCAAGCAGTAAAAGACGTTCTGTCACTCGGGGTAGCAGATTTACTTTTTTGCCAGCGATGGCCGAGTCATCAGGAAGGGCCGCAAGCCAGAACTCATCGATGAATAATTTTTGACTAATCATCCCTTCCGTCTCATAAGGGAGTGCGATGATCGCAAGGTCAAGTGTGCGATTTTTTAATCGATCGAGAAGGTGCTCAGTGAGATCTTCTCGAAGCGATAGCCGCAGCTTTGGATAACGTTCGCGCAGCTCGGGCATGAGCCTGGGGAGTAGAAAGGGGGCAACAGTGGGAATGATTCCGAGTCTCAGGGGTCCTTCCATCGGCACGCTGTGATTGGCTGCAATCTCGGCAAGATCTTCCGCGGCAGACAATAAGTCTCGACCACGTTCAACAACGATGGAACCAGTATGTGTGAGCGCCACGGATTGGCGATCTCGTTCCACTAGCTGAACCCCTAGAATCGACTCGAGTTCTTTTAAGCCTGCACTCAAGGTCGACTGACTCACAAAACAGAGCTCTGCAGCACGCGTGAAATTAAGCGTGTCCGCAAGCGTCACCAGATATCGAAGCTGCCTGAGTGAGGGAAGCGCGGCCATCCAGGCCTCCTATTAATCGACTAATTCGATTATTTTATGCTTTATTAGAAATTTTCCCATGGGGCGAGCGCCCGCCACTGGCCTGTCGGGAGGGCTCCCAAGGGGATCTTTCCGATTCGGATTCGTTTGAGACCGGTCACCTTGAGCCCAACGAGCTCGCACATTCGGCGGATCTGACGCTTTTTGCCCTCTCGTAAAACAAACCGCAATTGCTCTTCGTTCTGCCAAGAGACACGCGCCGGTTTAAGCTTTTGTCCGTCGAGTGACAGCCCGTGATTGAGAAGGCCCAGCCCTTTGTCATCAAGCTTGCCCTCAACGCGGACCAGATATTCCTTTTCAATGGTCGAATCTTCACCAATCAATAGACGCGCGATGCGTCCGTCTTGCGTGAGCACGAGAAGTCCTGTGGAATCAATGTCTAGCCGTCCGGCAGGAGCGAGCGATCGGGTATTGATCTGTCTGGGAAGCGCGATCTTTCCTGGATTTCCACGCGGATCTTTCCACAAGTTGACTTGCGTGATCAGGCTTGCTGCCGGGGCGTACTCACGCTCATCGTCAGCGTGAGAGATATAGCCAACCGGTTTGTTCAGAATGACCGTAAGGCGGGCCGCCTGGTGTTTCTGGGCGCCCGCAGCAAGTTCGACGCGTTGGTGTGGGAAGGCCCGAGAACCGAGTTCTTGAACCACCTCGCCATCCACGAGCACAAGCCCTTGTTCAATGTACTGGTCTGCCTCACGCCGCGAGCAGAGCCCTTTATCGGCAAGAATCTTTGAGATCCGAATCTTACCTTCGTTATCCGATGGGTTCATTGCACCCTTAACGAATACTGCCGGTCAATAGCAGTTTGGTCAGTGCCGCCTTGGCTTCGGGGACATCAAGGAGTACTGCCTGATTGAGGATCTCCTGCGCTTTTGCGGAATGACCGAGATGGGCCATGACCAGCCCGTAGTTATAGGTGGCACGACCATTGTTCTTGCGCATCTCGTCCTTTAGACGCTCTTCAAGCTCCGTGATCTCTTTAGGGCCAAGCTGATTAGCAAGCGCCATCTGGCAGCATTTGAGGTAGGTGGGTTCGCGCTGGTCCTTTTCGACCATCAAAAAAATCTCGAAGGCCTGCAGGTAGGCGCCCATGGACAGGGCGTATTCCCCTTCTTGAAAGTCGATGCTCATCGCGGTCACCTCATGTCAAACGCCAAAGGCTTATTGTGACACGCAGCCCTGGGGTTTCGCGACGGCAACCCGATAACCGCTACTGCACGATTCTAGGCCTGGGTTTGAAGCCGTAGTCGGGACCGATCCCGCCGGAGCCGGGAGGATCGCAGCTACCGGTCATTTCAACGGAGATGGTCTTTTGCCCTTGGTTGGCACTGAGTAGTTTTAGGCAGGCGAAAGCAAGTACCTCGGTCGCCCTTGGCGACGATCCAGCTTCTGCATTGACAACGACAGCAATTGTCACGGTACGGCATCGTTGCTCTCCGCTCAGACAAGCGATTGTTGAGAGGTAGTTTGACGCCATCGCGCCTGAAGCGACGATGATGTCATCCCCAATTGCAATTGGCTCGGGTGGAAGTATAGGATTGGGTGTACCAAATTCATCAATCAGGTCGCGGATGTAGTTTGAGTTCGTTGACGTCTCTTTGAGAGATGTCCACGTGCCCGTATTCTTAAGGCAAACAGGATCACTGAGGTGACTTCCAAGGGTGAATTTTTTGGGGCTTCCATTGTTCACGACTGGCCCCGGCGGTGTGCTCGTTGTGTCCCAGTAGGCGTTGTACATGCACTGGCTCATCACGAACGGAAACAGGGCACGTTGGTCAACATAGCCAGGTCCAGCAACGATGGCGATAGCGGTCGCGCTCACCGGCGCTGTGTCGATTTCTAAAGTGCGCGCAAATAGTGTGCTGATGGGCCCACCGTCGCCAGCGCCGGTTCGGCTTGCGGTTACTTTGACCGCAGGAAGGTCTTTTGCTGTCGGTGTAAATCCCGTTGGGGGTTGGATCGTCTGTCCACGCATATCGAGATTCCAGTATCCAACCTCAGGTGGTGACAGTAAGACCACCGGATTGCCCGTTGAAGGATTGAGTTCGGCGAGTTCTTCGGCGCGTTGTTGAGCGCTTGCCCAGTTTGGGCCTGACCCATTGACATACATCCTCAGTGCCCCGGCTCGCGCACCGGCATCGGCAGCATTCTGAAGTTCGCTTTTCGCAACAGCCATATAGCCCAGGTCAACGGCCAGGGCGGCAAATCCAAACAGGATGAGAAGCAGAATCGAAAAGATGATCGATACAGCGCCTTTAGGCTTTTTATCGTTACTCATAGTGCATTACCGTTGTCGCGGTGAGCGTGATTGATCGAGATAGCGCCGAAAGCAGGGGGCCTAAGAGCAGTCCCTCGTAGGGATAGTCCACCGTGACGGTCAGCACGGGCGCGCCACTGACTGGGCTATTTCCCGCGGTCGCCCGTGCGGTTGGCAATGGCTTTGTCGTCTTCCCCGAAAGCGATAACAGTCGATCTCGGCTGATGCTGACCGCATAGGCTTCTACGTCTCCAAGGGGCATGGCGGGGGTACGTCCGAGTACACCAAGTCTCGCCGCCTCGCGGCTTGCATGGGTGAGGATTGCCTTATCGTAAAAGGCAACACTCGCCTCAACCATGACAAAAATCAGGCTTAAGAGCAATGGCAGGATGAGGGCAAGCTCAACGCTCGCGATGCCATTGCTTTTGCGTCGGTTGATCTTGGATCGATAGCGCTTTATTGGGTTCATCTTCGGCATTCCGGGGTCGATCGGCTACTGAGTCTTCGTCGCAGGAATTAAGTGCTGTTGAATGGAGAGTCCGGCAGGTCCCATGAGCACCAGAAGCAGCGCAGGAAAAATGCAGAAGATCAATGGAAACAGCAGCCGTGTTGAAATCGTGGCGGCGATTTCTTCTGCCTTGAGTCGACGAGAGAGTCGCAGCTGATCGGCATGGGTTTTAATAGATTCGGCAATTCCTGTACCAAAGCGATCTGCCTGGATCAGCATGGTGACGAAGGCATTCATCTCCTTGAGCCCTGTTCGCTGAGCCAGGCGACGAAGCGCCTCAGGTCGGCCAGCACCAGCGCGTAGTTCGAGACTGACGAGGGTGAATTCATCGGCAAGCGCGGGGGCCGACCGCTTGAACTCCTGGCCAATACGTTGGATTGCAGCATCAAGTCCTAATCCGGCCTCGACACAGATTCGGATTAGGTCCAGTGCATCAGGGAATGCTTCGAAAAGCTGTCTTTGACGTTTTGCGACCAGGGACCTAAGCACGACGTCGGGGATAAAAAATCCGATTCCGAACATCACAAAGAGAATCGCTGCTACCGCCAGATTACTCAATGGGCTTATGAATAGGCTTACTCCCAGCATAGCGATCAACGGTAGCCCTACCGCCAAGACGACTTTTGATCCCACATAAATCAGTGCGGATGAGAAGTCTCGGTACCCCGCTTGCACGCACCTGATTCTGAGCGGCGACTGCTGCCAGTTTTCCTTGCGGAAAGATCGTGGCATCCACAGTCCCAGTATGACTTGGGTCTTCCGACCAAGAGTGCCGAGCCAGCTGCTCAGGGTGGATTGCATACCTGGAAGCGGACGACTGATTTTCTGCATCACGTCTTGTGTGAAGGGATCTGTTAGTCGAAAGGCAAGGTATGCAGCGGTGGCCGAGAGGAAAAATAGCAGAACAAAAATGATGATCATGGGCAGATTCATGACACAGTCCTAGATACGGAAATTAACGATACGAATCATCCAAATGACGCCGATGACCATCATTACTGCGGTGATCTGCATTAAGAGCACACCGGATGGGTTTTTCCAGAGCACACTGATGAACGTGGGATTGATCGCAAAGATCAGCGCGCCGGTCACAAAGGGCAGCGCACCGAGAATCCATCCTGAAAGACGACCTTCTGCTGACAAGACTCGACCAATCTTTCTCAGACGCTGTCGATCGCGAATGAGACTGGCAAGGCTCAGTAATAGCTCAGACAAGTTTCCCCCTGTCTGGGTGTGCGTGAGTACCGCCAACGTGAAGTAGTTAATGTCCGTGCTATTAATCCGCTTGCTAAGCGACTGAAGACTGTCTTTCAGACTGCTACCAAAGTTAATTTCTTCGCTGATCTGTCGAAATTCACTGCTGATTGGCTCAGGGGCTTCTCGACTGACCGTGGCTAGAGATGTCGAAAATGAATTCCCCGCCTGAAGGGAACGGGCGAGCGAGTCTAAAAGATCCGGGAGCTGCTCGTTAATTCGATCTAGTCGCTTTCGTTTTAAGGCGACCAAGATAAAGATAGGTGAAGCCCCAAAAACTAATCCGAGCGCGATGGATGCGATCAGGTTAAGTGAGACTAGCCCCCCGAACAGGAGGCCACTGATGAACAGCAAAGCCATGATGATCAACAGGCGATCGGTCATGAACTGAACACCGGATTGGGTGATCAGTCGTTGCAGTGACCAGGTCGCTGGCAGCTCGGCGAGTACCTCATGGACGCGCCTTGATTCGCTCAGCCTTCGGTCACGCAGAAGACGGATGGGGCGCATCCGAATCGGCTGCACGACAGGTTTCTTGGGCTGATCAATCTGTTGGAGGGCTCGTTGACGCCACCGCCCGATCAGTTGTAGGCAGCTCAGACTCAACATAAACGCCGCGACAAAGAGAAGACTGAGAATGATGAACCTATCCATTGGCGGCTCCTTGGCCGATCGACTCGTGTTCGTGGAAGATATGCTCTGGAATCGCCGCGCCTCTTGCCGAGAGACGATCGCAGAACCGAGGCCGAATACCCGTCGTCTGAAAGCCTCCCTGAACGGCCCCGTTAGGTGACACCCCGGTCTGTCGGAATCGGAATATCTCCTGCATTTCAATCACATCGCCCTCCATGCCGGTGATTTCCTGCAGGCTGATGACCTTTCGCTTACCGTCTGCAAGTCGGGCAATCTGGATGACCACCGATAGCGCAGAGACAATCTGTTGGCGAAGGGGTTTGAGTCCGATCGATAGTCCTGTGAGCCCCACCATGTTCTCTAGGCGAGACAGCGCATCGCGCGGACTGTTGGCGTGAATCGTCGTCATAGAGCCTTCGTGACCCGTGTTCATCGCTTGAAGCATGTCAAGCACCTCGGGACCGCGAACCTCTCCAATCACAATTCGATCCGGCCGCATCCTCAGGCTATTGCGAACAAGTGCACGTTGAGAGACCTCACCACGGCCCTCGACATTCGCGGGCCGTGTCTCGAGCCTAACCACATGCGGCTGCTGTAGCCTCAGTTCTGCAGCGTCCTCAATCGTCACGATTCGCTCGTTGGCAGGTACAAACCCAGACATCATGTTCAGTAACGTGGTCTTCCCGCTGCCGGTACCGCCTGAGATCAAGAAGTTAGTCTTGGTCTTCACCAGGGCTTCAAGCACTACTGCCATCTCCTCGGTGATTGTTCCGAGTCGAATCAGTTCCTGAACCCCCAAAGGACTTGCACTAAACCGACGAATAGAGAGCACCGGGCCATCAAGCGCAAGCGGAGGAATGATCGCATTCACCCGAGATCCGTCCGGAAGTCGTGCATCCACCATGGGACTTGACTCATCGATCCGCCGCCCAACACGAGAAACAATCCGTTCGATAATGCGATAGACATGATCATCGTCTGCAAACGCAACGGGCGTCCGCTCCAGAATGCCTCGTCGCTCGACATAAACATCATGGGCGCCGTTGACCAGGATGTCTGATACGGAAGGATCTGCCATCAGGGGTTCGATTGGGCCAAGCCCCATTACTTCATTCTGGATACTTGCAATGAGCGTTCCCAGCTCCGGCGAAGAGAGCGGAATTCTCTGGTCTCGAACAATCTTCTTGACGACTACGGAGAGTTCATGGCGAAGATCCTCAGGGGGGAGACTCTCTAAGACAGTGAGATCAATAACCTTGAGCAGTTGGGCATGAATCTCAGCCTTGAGTCGAACCTGTTCGGTGTAGATGGGATCAATGGCCACCGCCTCGGCTGGGACGGGGGTATCAACGATACGGAGTGTTGTCATGGGCGTCATGGCTTGGGTCGCTATATGAAGGGCGCATCAACGACCCCCATTCCCCTCGCGGACAACACCAACCCCCAGTTTGAGCGCATCTTGAGTGGGCTTTGGCGCTTCAAAGCTTTTGAGATAAGCATCTACCGATGATCGTGCGGCTCCGCCTTCAAATCCGCTGGTGAGTCGGTTATGTCCGACGCCACCAGGATTCTTCGTCTGCAGTGCCAGATGCTCTCGAATCGATTGCCCGAACTGGGCATCTGGGCTGTACTGATGGGCACAGCCAGTCATGAACCCAATCGCCGATGCAAGAACAATGACGCGGCCTGTGCGAGTGATCGTTTGAATATGGTTCATTTGGTGTCCTTTTGTGGTGTGTATGAACTGGGCGCGTCGGTGGGTTCCCGTCGCGATCCCTCCAGCTGGCCGTTTAAGAGAAACTCCGCGCGGCTTGGGGGTGTAAACCGATCCGTTGGCAGGGCACTAACCTGCATGAGGGGATTCACGAGTCGGGGTGTCACAATGAACATGAGTTCGCTGCGATCATTCATGAACTCACTGCTACGAAACAGGGCGCCCAAAACGGGGAGCTCACTGAGAAACGGCAGTCCGGAGATTGATTCGGTCACATTGTTCTTGATCAAGCCGCCGATGGCGAAGCTCTGACCATCCATGAGCTGCACCGTTGTAGAAGCCCGTCGCGTCGAGATGGTGGGAAGTACGCTTGTGCTGTTACCCGACTTAATTGTGGATCCCTCGAGTGACAGCTCTGACACCTCCGGTGTGACGCGCAGATTGATCTTGCCACCCTCTAAGACCGTCGGGAGGAAGGTAAGCCCGACGCCGTATTCTTTTTCGACAAGTGTTACAACGGTACCGGAGCCATCAACCCGTGGTACTGGAATGAAGATCTTGCCGCCTGCAAGGAATGCGCCTTCTTGTCCGCTAACCGCAATGATGTTCGGCTCGGCGAGCACCTTGATAAGTCCGTTCTTAATCTCTGCCTCAAGCTTGAGCTGCTCGCTTCCTTTTGAAAGAACTGCGCCAGCGCCGATTCCATTGATCGTGCTTAATGCGCCGCCTGTGAGAAAGTTTCCAATGAGTGCGTAATTGAAGGTGCCACGCGTTCCGTTGCTCGTAAACTGGGCGCCGAGTTTCTCAGTGAGCTTCTTGGAGACTTCAGCGACCTTCACTTCCAGCATGACCTGGGGTACCTCCCCGACAGACATCAGATTGATTACCTTTTTTCCGGAATGCTGTTCGGCAATTGTCATGGCACGATGAACTTTTGCAGCGTCAGCCACCTGACCTGTCAGGACGATTGCATCCCCGGCAGATCGCACCTCAATCTGCGTCTCGTTTGGCATGAGCTCTTTGAGCTTGAGTGCGACGCTAGTGGTGTCGATGGCCACAATCACATCGATGACGGTCATCTTCCCGGCAGTGGTCCACAGAAAGATATTCGTTGCACCGGATTTCTTCCCGACGATATAGAGCTCACGCGAACGAATTAGCGTGATATCAGCGATCTCAGGGTTCGCGATTGAAACGCGGTTAAGCCCGTTGCCCAGGGGTACGATGACTGACTTTCCAGCGCTGAGATGAATCGGAGATGCGCGGTGGTCGCTGGCGAGACCGTTGGGCTCGTTTGCACTGAGCGGTGCTCTCTGTGGTGCCGTATTGGATAGTGCCTGCGGCTGAGTCTGGGATTGGGCCTGAGGGCTCAGCAGGCCTCCCAAGCTAATGAGGCCGACAAACGATAGAAGAGCGGTCTTCATGAATCTCCTTTGCGCAAGGTTAAATGGCTGGTGTGCTGGATACGGCGATGCCACGAATAATTTCGATCCGCGGTGGTAACGCAGTTGTTGGGGTATGGGATCGGGGGTTACTACCGTTAGGTGGTGAGATCACATCTGTCATCGAGGCGCCGCGTGTGTTGGTGCGGGCCTGGTCGGTCTGATTTCTTAGGACCATCGACAAAGTGCCAATGCTTCTTGCGAGGTCGAGTTTTTCTGCTTGTTCCGGGCTGACCTCAAGCGTCACCGCGCTCACTACCTTCGGCTTTGTCTCATCCTTGACGGCGTGATCTTGAGCAATCGCTAAGACGAGAATCTTTTCCAAGACAATTTTGGATACGGGATTTTCTTGTCCTTTTTTAAAGGTGACCAAAATGTCGACGTAGTTGCCCGGTAGTGCAAATCCTGCGACACCAACGACTTCGTTGACTTTTACCGTGATTGCTCGCTGTCCCGGGCTGATTAAGGCATTGAGACCGGCACGACTTCCGATGGGGGCCAGTCGCTTTTCTGTAATAGGCTCCCCAGCGATGACCACCGTATTGACAACTCTTCCTTCAAGCGCACCCCCTTCGGTCGAGGATCCCGCGACTGCTGCGTTCAGGGGCCAGTGGACGGACCTTAGATGTTCTGGTGTAAGTCGCTCACCCGGCTGAATATCACGAGCTGCAACAACAACCCGTGTGGTCGACTGCATCGCCTGCTCATCAATCCACTGTGCAGCAGTGGTAACTGCAAGAATGCCAAAGACGGAAGAGATTAAAAGGTAGCCAAGCGTGCGACGTTCAATCATGAGAATGTGCTTTCAATTTTTAAGTAAGGGTTGAGGATGAGCCCATCACGAGATAGCTAACGACGCCAAGCGCGATCGCGACGGCATAAGGTACGTTCTGATTGGGGGGCGAGGTTCGGCGAGCGATCAGATATAAGACCGTGATAAACCCGCCTGCGATAAAGACATGGACCGTTGCCTGAATCAATTCACTTGGCCCCAGGACGCTACCGACAATTGCAAGCAGCTTGACGTCTCCAGCCCCCATCATTCCGATGCTGTAAAAGGGCAAGAAAATCAGCAGCCCGGCAACACTGCCAGCAAGCGCATGGGCAAACGGAAGAATTTGAAAGATTGGCAGTAATACGAGCGTGGTCGCAAGGCCCGTGAGCACAAGCGTGTTCGGAACCTGGCGCGATCGGATGTCGATAATAGCGGCGATCATTAAGATGACAAGGAGTGCAGTGATTGGGATATCAAATGCCCCCGGAAGCAGTCGGTCTGACATACGGTTGACTGCGACGGGGGCGTAAGTGTTAGACGTTGATCAGAGTGCAGCAGCGATCTGGTTCCAAAGATCTGTCAAGGCCGGCCCAATTAACGCCAACGCGGCAATAATGGTCACTGACGTGGCTGCTGCAATCAGACCGTACTCGATAGACGTAACGCCGCGCTCATCCTTCAGAAAGCGCTTTGTTGCGTTGATCAGATGTGTCATAGATAACTCCTTCAAGATGGATTAAAAGAAAGCTGATCGTTGTCGATGTCTCGTCGCTGATCAGTGAGTTACTCAAGCGAGTAGCTCGTTGGCAATTCTGTGGTTGTGTTTTTGATTGCCTGCATAAGTTGCGTGTAAGTTCATGTCTAATTTCCACTTATCAATTGCTAAAAAGACGTGCAATTAAAAAGATGTGTGATAACGGCGTGGTGTTCCATCGGCTCGCAAAGGCATCGATGTCCCGGTTGAGAATGGCTCAAATGCACGTGGCGTCAGGATGTTGTTACGAGACCAGTTCGCTAGCAGTCGGCCGATACGCGCGCTGGCCTTGCCGTCTCCTAATGGGTTGGGCTGCTGGCGCCGCTCACTGAACTGAGCGGGGGTTTTAAGGATGTCCTCTATTCCTTGGGTAATAGATTTCTGAGTACACCCGATACGCTGGCCATCTTGTTCTCGAAGTAATGGCTGTCCTTCGGTGGTGGGGCGCATAAGCAGTGCTGGGGTTCCTAGCGCAACGACTTCATATTGAATGTCGCTTGAGTCTGTGAGCACCAGGTCATGGGATTTCACCGCTCTTGCAAAGGTTAGATACTGCATGGGGGCAACAAAACGCACCTGTTTCAGGGTCCCCAACACGGCGGTCAGTTCTTTCACACCGCGTTGGTGATGTTCGGCAATGATGGTGAACTGAAGCCCTGGGTGGTTGTGCGCCAGGGCAGCGATAGCAAAGGCAAATTCTGAGATTCGACTACGCGGTGTGTCTGGGCTTTGGATCACAACAAGCAGTCGTGCGGTTTCAAGAGAGTCCGTGTTGATATTTTCGGCGAAAGACTTTTCTAAAAGGCCTGTTCTCGCAACGAGCTGAGCGGCATCAACGATTGGGTTTCCTGTGATACCAATTTCATAGGCAGGAAATCCTTCGCTGCGCAAGTTATTTGCGGTGTCGGCGTTGGCAACGCAATGAAACGTGGCCAGTGCGGAGAGCATTCGTCGATTTGATTCACGCTGGTAGTCGATCTCACTACCGTTGGCACGGCGTCCGGCGTCAATGTGAACAATTGGAATACGACGAATAAAAGCCTGTTGGGCGGAGAGCACCGCCTGGAGTGAGTCTCCTTGAAGCAATACTAGGTCAGGGCGTTGTTCGTCGAGTTCATCGCTCACCATCCGCGAGATTTCGAAGCTCAGTGCATGAAGGTCGTCTTCCGAGTGATCGGTGGTGATCTGTCGATTCGGCGTGAGCCCAAAGAGTGCGCCAGTCTGCCAAACGAGATCGGGGTTCTGTCCGATGTGGATCCAGCGCGTGGCGAGCTGCTGCGCGTACTCTTCTTTGAGATGTTTAATGATCGGCGCGGCCTTCACTGTTTCGGATCGCGACGCGATCGGAATGAGGATTTTTTTCATGATCTGTCCTTATGAGAGGGGGTGTTGACATGGGCGGACTAGTCTCTTGGCCCAATCACTTCTCCGGACCACATGAAGTGTGGTAAATCAATAACTTATAATATTTTTCTCTTAGCCCACATTAAATGTGGGAAAACTTATCCCAAACACCCGTCCTTCCAAGAGATAGGTGTAATCCTTAAAAGAGCGGACTCCTATCGTCCTCTCCATGCGAAAAACAAATGACATTAAAGACAACTTCTCGGCGCTGCTGCGGGATTCGCTCAGGAGCCGCTTTGGTCGAATCCCCTCGGCTGCCGTGGTTGCCCGTGAGTTCAATCTGCGGGCCTATGACACCGCACCAATCTCCCAGGAGAGCGCACGGCGATGGATTCGTGGTGTGTCACTTCCTGAGGAGGAGCGGCTTCGCGTGCTAGTGAATTGGCTGGATCTGGATTTCAATAAGGTCTTGCGGGCCCGTGAGCGCACACCGGGAGGTGGCTTGCATGCTGGCAATGGCCATACTGCGGGCGTTTTGGTACATCGATTTCATGATGGCAATGGCATGTCGGTTCAGGGCGCCACAGAATCTGGTCACGGACATACGGGGAATGGGCACACGGGGAATGGCTTGTCGCACCATGAACTGGAGGTGCTGCAACTCATCTCCGGCCTCACCGATGACCAAAAGAGGGTGGTTGTCGATCTGATTCGCAAGGGGTTTTCATCCCACCCTATTGGCGGATCCGGGAAGTAGCCGTGAATTCAGCGCCGTATTCCCGAGTGAATTGCCGGTGAATTGATAAACATTAATACTATTTATTTATATAATGCGGAAGTTTTCTGGGGTCTCCTACACAAACAACATAAATAATGGGTTGGACGGCCCATTAGCGCGCGCTGTGGGCTAAGCGGGGGGGGGGGTGATGCTGTCAGCAAAACAGGCGTTTGCACAGGCAATGACCGATGCACTACGAGTGCACTATGGCCGTATTCCCTCGGCAGCGGTTGCTGCCCGAGACTTCAATCTCCGCAACCCGAATACCCCTGCGATTTCTGAAGAGACCGCTCGTCGTTGGATGCGTGGTCTGTCGCTCCCGGAGGGAGAACGCATGACGGTCTTAGCGCGATGGCTAGGTCTCGATATGAATAGCATTTTCGGCGATCACCAGACGCCAGTATTTCCTGGTCGTTCGGATCAGCAAGAAGTGTTGAAACTCTTAAACGAACTCAATGCAACCCAGTTGGCCGTACTCAAGAACCTGATTAGGGTTGGGTTTTTGTCAAAAACGAAGGGTCAGCCGGCGTTCTCATGAACGTCAGGTGACCCTGGTGTAACTCTCTCAGAGCTCAATGAATTTCTAGCTTCGTCGGTGATTTTTTGCCGACCTTAGCCAGCGCTAGCGTAAGAAGACCATTGTCATATCGGGCTGTTGAACGTGCCTCATCAATACAAGCGGGAAGTTCCAAGGTTCGTTCCGCAGTGCCGACGAAACGTTCGCCTTTGAGAACCTTATCGGTGGTAACGCTACCGTTTCCATTTTGGAAGCGTCCAACGATCCGTACTTTGTTGCCATCAATACTGACCTCGAGACCCTCTTTGTGGCAGCCAGAGACCTCCGCTTCAATGATGTAGGAGTCCTCGTGTTCTCTCACATCGACCCGAATGGGGTCTCGCATCATGGACATCTGAAACGGATTCGCGAACAGCATAGGAAAGTCACGAAACCAGGGGGAAAAAAAGTTTTCAGTACTTGGAAGGGGTGTCATCTCTATCTCCTAAGGTAAAGGACTCCCATCAGACCATTCTGGTGAGTTCGCCTGGCCAATTACTACGTGCAAATTCCGCTCAAAACGGCACGACAAACGCATTTGTTACCATAAGTCCTCTGCTGGACTAACTCGAGAAACAAATGACGAAGAATATGAGCGGTCTTGATCGGATCGTGCGGGCTTCCCTGGGGGTGCTCTTGATCATTTCTGCGATGGTGGGTGCGCTAGGGCCGTGGGCTTACGTTGGCGTTTTGGCCATCATTGTTGGTCTTGTTGGGAACTGCCCGCTGTATTCGCTCTTTGGGGTAAGGACCTGCAAGACCCCATCGGGCCCCAGCCAGTCCTGATGTCCGCCGATCAGCAGGCGCGGGAGGTCTCGCGCCGTAGAAGTTTTGCCATCATCTCGCACCCCGATGCGGGTAAGACAACCCTCACCGAAAAACTGTTGCTCTACGCTGGCGCGATTCAAATTGCGGGCAGTGTGAAGGCGCGTAAGGCATCACGGCATGCCACCTCCGACTGGATGGAGATTGAAAAGCAGCGGGGGATCTCGGTGGCGAGCTCCGTTATGCAGATGGAATACCGCGACTGCATCATTAACCTGCTGGACACACCGGGGCACCAAGACTTCTCAGAAGACACCTACCGCGTGCTGACTGCCGTGGATGCCTCGCTCATGGTGGTTGACGCAGCCAATGGGGTGGAACCTCAGACGCGTCGGCTGATTGAAGTCTGTCGCGCACGCCAGACGCCGTTGATTACCTTTGTCAACAAGTTGGATCGCGAGGTAAAAAAGCCTCTGGATCTCATGGATGAAATTGAAGAAGCACTGGGCATGGCCGTAGTTCCCATGACTTGGCCAGTAGGCATGGGAAAGTCGTTTGCGGGCGTGATCGATATCGCTCGATCTCAGATGCGGCTCTTTCGCCCTGGCGAGGATCGGGTGGGGGCAGAGCACGAGGCGTCTGTGGCAATTGATAATGCCGCGCTAAAGGTCCGCCTCGGCACCGATCTTGATGAGGCATTGGCCGAGGTTGAACTTGTTACCGGTGCGATGCCCGCATTCGATGCCCAAGATTTTCTTTCTGGCCAGCAGTCTCCTGTGTTTTTTGGTTCGGCGATCAATAACTTTGGGGTAAAGGAAGTCTTGGATGCCCTGGTAGAGATGGCGCCAGCACCGGGACCGAGGGCCTCGGTACAACGTTCGGTTGCGCCCGATGAACCGAAGTTTTCTGCAGTCGTCTTTAAAGTGCAGGCGAACATGGACCCTGCCCATCGTGATCGCGTCGCGTTTCTGCGGATCTGCTCTGGCCGATTTGAGCGAGGGATGAAGATCAAGATCGCCCGCAACGGGAAAGAGATTCGCACCAACAACGCCCTGTCGTTCTTGTCGCAGCGTCGTGAGATTCTGGACGAGGCCTTTGCCGGCGATATTATTGGGGTCCCTAATCACGGCCTGTTGCGGCTTGGCGATACGCTCACCGAAGGAGAGGTGCTCCAGTTTAAGGGGCTGCCGTTCTTTGCGCCGGAGATGTTTCGCGCCGTGGAGACGGCGGATCCCATGCGCAATAAGCAGCTGCGTACAGGGCTGATGCAACTTGGCGAAGAGGGGGCGATCCAGGTCTTTCGACCGGTCGCTGGCGGTGCCATGTTGTTAGGAGCCGTTGGTCAACTTCAGTTTGAAGTGGTCGCTCATCGTCTGAAGGCAGAGTACGGTGCCGAGGTTAGGTTTATTGGGTCTCGGTTCAATGTCGCCCGCTGGGTGACCTCGGATGACCCCAAAAAGCTCACCCAGTTTTTGGATGAGAACGCCCATCGCGTTGCGGAGGATGTCGTCGGGGCGCCGGTGCTGCTGACGGCCCATCGGTCGGAGCTAGATGTGGTGCAGGAGCGCTGGCCTGATATTCAGTTCCATGCGCTACGCGAACATGCCGGTCTGATCTTCCAGTCGGAGCTGACAGGCTAGGGTGAACCCTGACCCCGACGGAGGGTCGGGAAGTGGGCATAATGGGCGCCATTTTGTGGTCGAAGTCCATGTCCATCGGGGGCTGAGATCGACACATTCAAGAGTGTTCTATGACCCGTCGCCGTAAGACGATCCTTATTGTCCTTTTAGTTGCTTTGCTTGGCGCGATTGCCGTCGGTGTGATGGTGAAGGGGCGGTCGGAAAAGAAACCGGAAACGCTGGCAACGCTGCAGTTTCGACCGGATGAGGTCACCCAGCCTGTGCTCGAGGCGTTAGTGCAGACCTTTGAAGTCAGCGGTAGTGTGACGTCTCCCGACACGACGATCCTGAAGGCCCGAGCGAGCGGCCAGTTGACTGCACTGTTAGTTCAAGAGGGTGATGCAATCGAGAAAGGGCAGCCCCTTGCGGAGCTCGATCTGACGGAGCTCTCCGGACGATTACAGGAGCGAGAGGCCTCATTCGCAGCGGCAAGAGCCAATTTCGCTCAGGCCAAGATCAAGTGGGACGCTGACCAGAAGCTTGTTCAGAAGGGCTTTATCTCGCCTGCAGGTGCTGAGCTCTCGCGGGCGAATTTTGAATCCGCCCAGGCGCAGCTTCGGTCAGCCGAGACCCTTCGCGATACCGCCAAGATGCAGCTCCGCGACGCCCAGATTCTGTCGCCGATTCGGGGGGTCGTTGCCAAGCGTCACGCGGTGGTGGGTGAAAAACTCAGTTTCGATCAGCCAATCCTGACGGTGACAAACCTCCAACGTCTGGAGATCACGACACTGATCTCGGCGCAGGACAGCACCTGGTTAAAGCCAAATCAGCAGGCAAGTTTTCAGGTGGATGGTCTGACAAAACCGTTGAAAGCACGCCTGTCACGCGTACTTCCCACTGCGGATATGTCGGCTCGCGCAGTCCCGGCAGTCTGGTCGATTGATCCGGGCCAGGGGCTTGTTCGACCCGGTCAGCTCGCGAGCAGCTTTCTTGAATATAAAGACAGCAAACCCGCCTTGACGCTTCCAGCGGAGGCGATTCGTGAAGAGGGCGGTAAGCAGCTGGTCTGGCTGATTGAGGAAGACAAACTCAGGACGCGACTCGTGGTGCTTGGCGGTAAGAGCCGTGACGGGAAGCGGATCGCTGTGATGCAGGGGGTCAAGGAAGGCGACCAGGTACTTTCTCAGCGTTTCGATAATCTGAAAGAAGGTCAGCCCGTGACCATTCTTAAAGCGGCCCAGTAACAGAGGGGCTTGCGCGCCAGCATGTGGGTTACTCGCGTCTCCGTAGCACAGCCTGTGTTTGCCACCATGGTGATGGCGGCACTTTGCGTGCTGGGCATCTTTTCCTACGCCCGGCTTGGTGTGGAACAGATGCCCGAGATTGCTTTGCCTTATGCCTCTGTCGATATCCGATACCCCGGGGCCTCGCCAGAGGCGATTGAGCGCGAGATTACGAAACGGGTTGAAGAGGTTCTCAACGGTATTGGTGGCGTAAAACGCATCACTTCGCGAACATTTGAGGGTCGAAGTCAGACTGGCGTGGAGTTCGAGCTCGATACGGACATGGATCGGGCCATTCAAGATGTTCGAGATCGTGTCGCCGCCATTCAACCCGCATTTCCCCCGGATACGAAACAGGCGTTGATCAGTCGAGCGCAAGGGGAAAACGCGCAGCCGATCGTGTCGTATGCGCTTTTATCAGAGACACGTTCCGCACGAGAGCTATCGATGATTGCGGATCTCACCGTTGCCCGGCGATTTAGTCGTGTGGCGGGCGTGTCTGCAGTAGAACTCTCCGGTCAGGCCTCCCGAGAGGTTCGCATCGACTTACACCTCAATCGACTGCAGCAATATGGCATTACGCCTGCAGAGATCGTGTCGGCGCTCGCCGAGCAGAATGCGGATCAGCCGGTGGGGCTTCTGACTAATTCGGTCAAAGACAGTCTGGTTCGCTTAGAAGGCCGTGTCCGTAATCCGTTGGATCTGGCTGAGATGACGGTTGCTCGCAAAAATGGCATGGCGGTGCGGCTCTCAGAGCTAGGCCGTGTCTATGAGCGAGAGGCGGAGCGTTCCTCTATTTCTCGAATCAACGGAAAGCCAGCCATCAGTCTGAATATCTACCGCCAACAAGATGCGAATCTGGTGGCGACCGGGGATGGCATCAAGGCAGCGGCAGAAGAGCTTAAGAAAACGCTTGGCAAAGATCTGGAACTGCGACTGATCTACGCCAATAGCGACTGGGTTAAGGATTCGCTCGCGGGGCTGCAGAGAACGCTGATCGAGGGGGCATTGCTGACGGTAGCGATTGTCTATTTGTTTCTGCATTCCTGGCGGTCAACCGTGATTACGGGGTTGACGCTGCCGATTGCGGTGATCTCGACATTCATTGCGCTGTACATGTTTGGCTTTACGCTGAACTTCATGACCATGATGGCGCTCTCGTTGTGTATTGGCCTACTGATCGACGATGCGATTGTGGTTCGTGAAAACATTGTGCGCCATCTTCGAATGGGGAAAGATCACAAAACTGCGGCGCTCGAGGGGACGGCGGAGATTGGACTTGCCGTGACGGCGACGACGTTGGCGATCTGCGCAGTGTTTGTCCCTGTGGCCTTCATGTCGGGGATTATTGGTCGTTTCTTTTATCCCTTTGGAATTACCGTCACCGTCGCTGTATTGATCTCACTATTTGTGAGTTTCACGCTTGATCCGATGCTCTCCAGTGTCTGGGCCGATCCGGAAGGCCCGCGGAAGAAGATCCCCGTGCTTCATCGCATCGTGGATCCAATGATCAATGGTGTGGATCGCATGATGGATTTCCTTCACCGCCACTATGAGCGTCTGGTGAACTGGATTTTCCTTGGTGCTCGGGTCACCATTTTTCGAAAGATCTCTCTGTCGCCACGCGGCGCGATCGTGGGCTTGGCGATTTTCAGTTTTGTGTTAGCGATCGCATTGATTCCGGCAGTGGGTACCGAGTTTGTGCCCAAGACGGATCAGGGCTTTACCCAGATTTCGGTTCGTCTTCCGGTCAGTACTAGCCTTGCGAGGGGTGACGAAAAGATTCAGCAGGTTGAAGGCATTCTGCGCACCATCCCTGAAGTTGAGACGCTCAGTACGTCGATTGGTGGTGCAGGCTCCGGATTTCTGACGGGACGAAACCAGGCCACCCTTCGGATTGTCTTAACGCCGAAAGACGAGCGACGACGCAGTCAGTTTGATGTTGAAAAAGAGATTCGCGAAAAACTCAAGGCGATCCCTGGGATTGAGGTTTCGGTCAGCACGGATCGCCCGATTTTTATCGCCATCCTGGGTAACGATGCGAAGGCGCTCTCGAAAGCGACCGATGAGTTCGCCGCCAAACTTGCCACGATTCGTGGGGTGGTTGATATTGAGACCTCAAATAAGCCGGGCACGCCAACATTTGCAGTGCGACTCGATAGCCTGGCCATTCGTGAGCTGGGCCTCAGTAGCCGGCAGATCGCCTCGTCACTTCGGGCATTTGTAAATGGCGAGATTGCGACCTACTGGACGGCTGGCGATGGGGAGCAGGTGGAAGTCTTGGTTCGTCTGCCAGAGGAAGCCCGGGAGCGTGTAGAGCAGGTCCGCAAGCTACCCATCGCTTACACAAAGGACGGTTCTCCAGTCATTTTGGAGCGGGTTGCATCGATCACCCAGGTCGAGAGCCCAGAGGTAATACGACGTCAGAACCTAATGCTGCGCGAGGCCATCTTTGCAGGCGTGCAGGGCCGCCCGGCTGGTGATGCCGGGGCAGAGGTCAAGGCGCTGATCAAGGAGACGACGCTGCCAGACGGGATGCGGTTCGACGTTGGCGGCGCTACGAAGGATCAGGAAGAGGCCTTTAAAGGACTCCTCGCGGCGATGGCGCTTGCGGTGACCTTCATTTACATGGTGCTCGCCAGCCAGTTCGCCAGTTTTCGTCAGCCGATCGCCATCATGGTCTCGCTTCCTCTTGCCCTGATCGGGGTGGTGCTGGCCCTGCTGCTCTTTCGCTCGACGTTAAACGTCTTTTCTATGATCGGATTGGTCATGCTGATGGGGCTTGTGACCAAGAACGCTATTTTGTTGGTGGATTTCGCTAATCAGGCCCGTCGGGCAGGCGCAACGGTCCACCAGGCCTTACTCGAGGCCGGGCAGGTCCGGATGCGGCCGATCATGATGACCACCTTTGCAATGGTCTTTGGTATGTTGCCGTTGGCCCTCGCCTTAAACGACGGCGGCGAGATCCAGGCGCCCATGGGGCGGGCGATTATCGGGGGAGTGATCACTTCGGCTATCCTCACCTTGGTAGTGGTGCCGACGATTTATTCTTATCTGGTCAAGGATCCGCCTTCTGAGGGGACCCCAGACAAGCCGGGAATTACCTAATAAATTCCCGGTCGGCAAAAATGAGATACTCCCCGGCTTGCGTCGCGCCGGAGAGGTGAGACGAAGAGACAAGAAAAGACCTGCATGAGTTACATCGATTCCGAACAGAAATCTTCCCGCAAGCGCATGATCGGCCTGGGAGTGGTAGTGGCCGCTCACGTAGTACTGGGAATCTTGATCCAACTGGGCATGGCCCGGGATATCGTGAAGCTCGTGAAGGACCCCGTTGAGGCCGTGCTGCTTGAAGAGATCAAGCCACCGAAGCCGCCTCCGCCGCCGCCACCGAAGCCGGCAGCGCCGCCTCCGCCGCCGCAGATGCAGTCGAATATTGTGGATTCCACGCCCAACCCCAACGCGACCACGGCCAATACCGAGGTAAAGCCGGCAGCGCCTGCGGCCCCCATCGGGGCCCCGACGAGTACTTCGGCAGCCTTGAGTGCCGGCGGCAACTGTGCGAAGCCCGAGTATCCTCGGGAGTCGCTGCGTGCGGGTGAGACCGGAACGTCGCGGATTCGTTTTGTAGTGGAAGCCAATGGTCGAGTGAGCTCCGCCTCGATTGAGCGCAGTTCCGGTTCGCGACGCCTGGATCAGGCCGCGATGGCGGCACTGTCACTGTGTACCTTTACCCCGGGAACGCAGGCGGGTAAGCCTGTGAGAAGTGAAACAACGATTAACTACGTGTGGCGTATAGATTGACCTTTTTGAACTTGAAAGGAAGTGGTATGACCTTCTTTAACTGGACAACACTGCAGCTCCGGACACGCCGGGCAGCTCAGGCAATGGCCTGTGCACTCATCGTGATGGTTGCCGCTACCGGCCTCACGCCATCCATCGTCTACGCACAGGCGAATACGGCCCAGCCCGCTGCTGCTGCCCCGGCGGCGCCTGCTGCGGAGGCTGCGCCTGCTGAGAACCCATACGGCCTTAAGGCACTCTGGAACGAAGGCGACTTCGTGTCCAAGATCACCTTGTTGATTCTGGTCATCATGAGTATCGGCTCTTGGTACGTGATTTTCACGAAGTACCGTGAGCAGGGCAAAGTGATGGCGTTCAAGAAAGAGTCCGATGAGTCTTTTTGGAATGCATCGTCAGTTCAGGCAGGGCATAACACGCTGAATGAAGACAGCCCTTTCCGTTACGTTGCGGAAAAAGGTCTGGCGAGCGTCGGCCACCACAAGGGCCTGATCGGTATGATCGATCTGAACAGCTGGCTCACCATGAGTATTCAGCGTGCAGTCGCTGTGATTCAGAGCCGTCTTCAGGGCGGTCTCGCCTTCCTGGCGACCGTTGGTTCGACCGCGCCGTTCGTTGGTCTGTTCGGTACGGTCTGGGGAATTTATAACGCGCTGGTCAAGATTGGTATCTCCGGTCAGGCGTCGATTGATAAGGTGGCGGGTCCTGTGGGCGAGGCGCTCATCATGACGGCAATCGGTCTGGCGGTCGCAGTGCCAGCAGTGCTGGGTTACAACTGGCTCGTTCGACGTAACAAGCAGGTGATGGAAGGAGTCAACGGCTTTGCCAATGAGCTCCATGCGGTCATCCTTGCCGAATCACGTAAGTAAATCGACGGGCTAGGCGGGAGATTGCAATGTCGATGAATGTGGGCTCTCCGGAGACGGATGCGGATGATGCGGTAGTCAGTGAGATCAACACGACGCCCCTTGTGGACGTGATGTTGGTGTTGCTGATCATCTTTCTGATTACGATTCCGGTGGTCACCACATCGGTGAAGGTGAATCTGCCGAAAGAAACGATCCAGGTGCGCGAGACCAAGCCTGAGAACGTCATCATTTCTGTGGATTCGACCGGTCGTATCTTTCTCTATGACACACCGATCAAGAACACAACAGAGCTTTCGGACCGTTTGAAAAAGTTTGCGGACATGAAGCCGCAGCCCGAGGTGCATATTCGTGGAGATGCGGCCTCGAAATTTGAGTCGATCGGTAAGGTCATGAACGCAGTGCAGCGGGTAGGCATTAAGAAAGTTGGATTCATCACAGAGCCCGTCGAGGGCGTCGTCGCGCGCTGATAAGGAATAGCCATGTCTATGAGTGTGGGCCCAATCGGGCAGTCTGATGAACCGGAGGTGATGATGGATATCAACACCACGCCGTTGATCGACGTGATGCTGGTGTTGCTGATCATGCTGATCATCACCATTCCGATCCAGTTACACGCCGTCAATCTGGATATGCCCGTGCGTTCGCCACCGACGAACAACAAACCTGTTGTCGTTCGAGTGGATGTGGATTTCAACGGCGCCATTTTCTGGAATGGTCAGAAGCTCTCTGGCCCGAGCGAGATGGAGTCTCGGATGAAACAGGCGGCCACGATGTCACCCCAGCCGGAGATGCATATTCGGGCGCACGGCGGTAGCCGCTACGACGCCACCGCAGCGGTTCTGGCGACGGCTCAGCGGGTAGGACTGAAAAAGCTCGGAATCGTCGGCGCGGAGCAGTTCGGCGACTAGTCGCTGAGCGCCATCTGCAGAGAGCGGGGTACAGCGCATGCGACTCCACCGGGTCACCATTGCGGCGGTTTCTGTCACGCTTCTCGCAAGCTGCTCGGTCTCCAACGAGCCAGTTCCAGAAGCGCTGCTCAAAGAAAACACCTTCTTCACCTCGTATCAAGAGACGCCGAAATATCTCGATTCAACATCGTCTTACAGTAACAACGAAACGCCATGGACCTATGCGGTCTATGAGCCGCCACTGAAGTATCACTATCTCAAGCGACCTTATGAGCTGATCCCGCGCACGCTGACGCAGATGCCTGACGTCACCTATTTTGATAAGGCAGGCAAAAAGCTTCCCGCATCTGCACCAAGCGAAAGAATCGCGCAGACGGTGTTTACGCTCAATGTTCAGCCGGGCATCCTGTATCAGCCCCATCCTGCGTTTGCAAAAGATGCCCAGGGCAAGTTGTTGTATCACGCCCTCACAGAAGAAGACTTGAAAGACAAGCGCACGCCGTACGACTTTGCGCAGAAAGGGACGCGCGAGCTCACGGCCCATGATTACGCCTATGCGATCAAGCGTCTCGCGACACCTCGGGTGAAATCACCTGCTTTTGGCTTTTTGTCAGAGAAGATCGTGGGTCTTGCGGATTACGGCAAGAAGATCAAGACCTTTAATGAGTCTCTGAAGACTGGTAAATCGGCGCGTGAGATTGGACCGTTCGGTCACCTTCCGTGGATTGATTTTCGTGAGCATGAACTGCCCGGTGTCGAAGTGCTCGACGATCACACGCTTCAGATTCGGGTGATTGGAAAGTATCCACAGTTTAAATACTGGCTGGCCATGACCTTCTTTGCGCCGATTGCCTGGGAGGTTGACGCCTTTTACTCTCAGCCTGGAATGGTTCGGAAGAATCTGATCGCCAACACATGGCCCGTCGGGACTGGCCCGTACATGCTCACTGAATTCGTCCCGAACGCCCGAATGGTGTTAGAGAAGAACCCCAACTATCGCGGTGGGGTCTATCCCTGCGAGGGTGAGCCTTCAGATCGCGCAGCGGGCTATCTTGATGACTGCGGCAAGCGTACGCCGTTTATCGACAAAGCTGTATCGATTATTGAGAAAGAGGGTACCTCCGTTGTAACCAAGTTCATTCAGGGCTATTACGACAATCCCCAGATTGAACGCGGCGAACCAGGGATTGCCTATCAGGTCTCGATTGAAGATGGCACGGGCCGTTCGAAAGACATTCTTGAACGAAAGATCAAGCTGCCCAGCACCATTCAGGTGGGGCTCTGGTATTTCGGGTTTAACTGGCTCGACCCCGTCGTGGGTGAGGGCAAGACGCCGGAGCAAAAGATTCGGAACCGGAAGCTGCGACATGCGCTCGCGATTGCCTTTGATTTTGAAGAGTATGTGGCGATCTTTGAAGACAATCGCGCCAAGCCCAATCACAGCATTGTGGTTCCCGGATTATTCGGACATGACAAGATCGGGCACAACCCGCTGATCTACGAAAAAGACGCGCAGGGCAATTACAAACGACGCAGCATAGAAGAGGCGAAGAAGCTTCTTGCCGAGGCGGGCTACCCCAATGGTCGTGACGCGAAGACGGGCAAGCCGTTGGTGATTAACTATGACACCCAGGGCGTAGGCCCTGGCTACAAGGCGCGTCTGGACTGGACGGTGAAGCAGTTCGAGAAGCTCAACATTCAGGTCGAAGTGCGCAATACGGACTACAACCGATTCCAAGACAAGATGCGGAAAGGCGCTGCCCAGTTCTTTTTCTGGGGTTGGCTTGCCGACTATCCGGACCCCGAGAACTTTTTGTTCCTGCTCTACGGGCCGAACTCTAAGGTTGCCGTGGATGGAGAGAATGCCTCGAACTGGCGTAATGACGATTTCGATGCGCTTTTCGTCAAGATGAAGGATATGGAAGACACGCCAGAGCGTGCGGCCTTGATCCAGAAGATGGGCCAGATCATGCAGGAAGATATGCCGCTCTTGTTCGGCTGGTCGGAAGAATATGGTGGGGCCTTCCATCAGTGGGTCTACAACGGAAAACCATCGAATATCATTCGCGACCAGCTGCAGTACCTGCGGATTGATCCGGCACTTCGGGTCCAGAAGATCGCAGAATGGAATAAGCCCATCTGGTGGCCTTTGTTCCTGATTCCTGTCGGACTCATTGCGGTGAGCTGGCCGGCCTGGCGGGCCTGGCGTCGTCGTCTGCAACAGTCGGCGCTTGCCAAGCAGGGAGAGGTCTCATGATCCGATTCCTTGCCCGGAAAATTCTCTATGGTCTAGCTATTCTGATCGGCATCAACCTGGTGACCTTTCTGCTGTTTTTCAAGGTCAATACGCCTGATGACATGGCCCGCATGCAGCTTGGTGGCAAGCGCATTACGCCGGATGCCATTGAAAAGTGGAAGGCCGAGCGCGGCTATGACCGTCCGCTCTTTTTTAATGAGAAGGCGCAGGGGGTCGCGAAGGTGACCGATACCCTCTTTGTGGATAGCTCGCTTCGGATGTTTGTCTTCGACTTTGGTCAGGCGGATAGCGGCCGCGACATCTCCTCTGAGATCAAACGTCGAGCGATGCCAAGTCTTGCTTTAGCGCTTCCTGCTTTTGTGATCGGCATGGGGCTATCGATCTGTTTTGCGTTGGGGTTGGCATTTTTCCGAGCGACCTACCTAGATTTCTGGGGGACGGTGATCTGTGTGGTCTTGACCTCGATCTCAGCACTGTTCTTTATTGTGGCCGGGCAGTTCGTCTTTTCGCGGGTGCTTCAGCTGCTTCCGGTATCGGGGTTTGACCCCGGTTCTGATGCCTGGCGCTTTCTCATCATGCCGGTATTGATTAGTGTGATCGCACGACTTGGCGGCGAGACACGGTTTAACCGAACCGTATTTTTGGAAGAGATCGCAAAAGACTACGTTCGTACGGCCCGATCGAAGGGGCTGTCTGAGCAGGCGATTCTGTTTGGCCATGTACTACGCAATGCCTTGATTCCGATTATCAGTGCCTCGGTTGCCGTGATTCCGTTGCTGTTTATGGGCAGCCTAATCGTTGAATCTTTCTTTTCGATCCCTGGCCTTGGTAGCTATCTGATCGAAGCGATCGGTTCTCAGGACTTTGCCATCGTGCGATCCATGGTGTTTGTGGGCTCTGTGCTCTACATCGTAGGCCTGATTCTCACGGATATCTGCTACTCACTTGCGGATCCTCGGATTCGTCTGCAATAAGGCCGGACTCACCATGCAGATGACCTATATTCTTACGGACCTGTTTGTTTACACGATCTTTATTGCGATCGCGGTTTACGCTTGGCGTGTGATGCGCAATCCCCAGCAGCGTGCGAACTGGTCGCTGGTGTTTCGTCGACCTGTCGCGGCCGTCAGTGGGCTGATAATTCTATTTTTCTTGTGCATCGCGGCGCTCGACTCGATTCACTATCGTCCAGCGTTGCCGGCAGCAGCAGGACAGACCAAAGCGGTCTATGGGGAGCCACGCTCTCTGCTGGATGCAGGACTTGCTTCTTTGGCGACGGCGCGTGAGCGCAGCTACTCCCAGCCGCTCGCCTATCAGGCGTTTAGGAAGGAGACTTTCGAGCGTAACGGCGCCTCGGTGCGTGACTACCCGAGACTTCGGTTCGGGGGCGCCCACCTCACATCGCCTGAGACCGAACGCGCCGCTGATATTGCGAGCCGTTCCTTTGTTGCGGTTGCAAAGGCGATTGCGATCTCGGCTGGACTCATCGTCATCGGACTATTGATTGGAACCTTGCGCCAAGGCCAGGGTGTTGGCCGGGCTTGGCAGACCTTTATCAAAGGCCAATCGAAATGGCCCTGGCGTTCGCTTGCCCTCACCGCACTAGGGCTGATTATGGTCTGCGCCTGGGTGATGGAGCTCTCGGCGGTGTATCACGTCTTTGGTACCGACCGTACTGGAAACTCGGTACTCGTCGTCGCGTTAAAGAGTGTTCGAACGGCACTGGTCATCGGTAGCCTGACGACCTTAGTGGTGTTGCCCTTAGCGATTACGCTTGGGGTAATCGCTGGGTATTTCCGCGGCTGGGTGGATGAAGTCATTCAATACATCTACACCCTATTGGCCTCGATTCCCGATGTGCTGCTGATTGCGGCAACAGTGTTGATGCTGCAGGTATTTATTGACACGAATCCAGCACTCTTTGAGACCGCGCTTGAACGGTCTGATGCACGGCTTTTTTTCTTGTGCCTGATTCTTGGAATTACTTCCTTTACAGGGTTGTGTCGTCTTGTACGAGGAGAGACCTTAAAGCTCCGAGAGCTGGATTACATTCAGGGTGCACAGGCTTTTGGGGTATCCACGCCGCGCATCCTCGCCCGCCATATCGTCCCCAATCTGATGCACCTCGTGTTGATTAATATGGTGATGCAGTTTTCTGCGTTTGTGCTTGCGGAAGCAGTCTTGTCTTATGTAGGGGTTGGTGTCGATCCCAACACGGCAAGTTTCGGTGTCATGATTAATACGGCCCGCTCTGAGCTTGCCGCAACACCAATTGTCTGGTGGACGCTGGCAACTGCGTTTGCCTTCATGGTCATGATTGTGCTGTCAACGAATCTATTGGCGGATGCGATTCGTGACGCTTTTGACCCCAGAGCACGTCTAATGAGGCGGCCCACATGATGCGTGATATCCAAGTCCATGATCTGAGTGTTGAGCTCACGACGGAAGCCGGCATCGCCCGTGCGGTGGATGCGCTCAGCCTGTCGATCGACCGCGGAGAGACATTTGCGCTGGTCGGAGAGTCTGGCTGTGGCAAGTCGATGACAGCCATGGCCCTGATGCGACTGCTCCCCGATAACGGAGCGGTGGTGAACGGTCGAGTCCAGCTGCGAGATCTAGAGCTCCTGAGTCTGTCGGAGTCGCAGATGCAGTCGGTCCGTGGACGTCGGCTCTCGATCGTTTTCCAAGAACCGGCAACGAGCTTGAATCCGGTGATGACCGTGGGCAAGCAGATCATCGAGGTGATCGAGCGACATACCGATGTCAAGGGAGCGGCCGCTCGCGAGAAGGCGCTGGAATGGCTGGAGCGGGTCGGTCTTCCGGAGCCTCGCCGACGTCTTGATGCCTATCCATTTGAGCTTTCTGGCGGTCAAATCCAACGGGTCATGATCGCCTTAGCACTGGCGGCGGAGCCAGACCTGCTGATTGCGGATGAGCCGACGACGGCGCTCGATGTGACGATTCAGGCACAAATTCTCGATCTGATGAAGTCGCTGCAGCAGGAACGGGGTATGGCGATTCTGCTGATCACCCATGATCTTGCTGTGGTCAGTGATATGGCCCACCAGGTGGCGCTGATGTACGCCGGTCAGATCGTTGAGCTGGCGAGCGTGAAAGACTTCTTTAAGAATCCTGGTCATCCGTATGCCCAGTTATTGCTTCAGGCCTTGCCGGGTGAAGATCGCCGAAACCAGTCGCTTGCCGCAATTGAAGGGACGGTGCCTGAACTGACCCATCGTTTTCTAGGCTGCCGTTTCGCTAGCCGTTGCCCGTGGGTGCAGGATGGCTGTACCCAGCAAGATCTTGCGCTGACTGATCACGCCGCACCCGCTGACGCAACACCTGCCGCGGCGACTCGTCATCTCGTTCGTTGTGCCAGAGCAGGACAGATCGACTTTACTGCCGGTGTGATGACGACGGCTCCCACGGCACGACCTGCGACATCGACGTCGCTACCATCGACTCAAGGGCTTTCGGGCGAACTCTTGAAGGTGCAAGACCTGACAGTGCGGTATCGATTGGGCGGCGGTTTCTTTGAACGACAGCGGTACTTCGACGCCGTGCGGGGTATTTCATTTGATCTGCCGCAGGGCCAGACGCTGGCCTTAGTGGGGGAATCGGGGTGTGGCAAGACCACTACCGGCAAGGCCATCATGAATATCCTGGGGCCCAAGGCGGTCGTGGGTGGTCAGATTCTCTTAAATGGCACAGACCTCGTCACCGCGAACAAACAGGCATTGCATCGCGCTCGTCAGACGGCCCAGATCATTTTCCAGAATCCATTTTCCTCTTTGAACCCTCGCCAGCGTATTCGGGAGGTGTTGGAAGAGGGCATGCGCAGCCTACACCCAGAGTGGTCTGCGGATGAGCGGGCAGCGAAGCTCATGCGTCTGATGGAGAGTGTTGGCCTTAACCCGAAGGCCTTAGATCGTTATCCCCACGAGTTCTCGGGCGGTCAGCGTCAGCGGATCGCGATCGCTCGCGCCTTGGCGGTGGAGCCCAAGCTGATTGTCTGTGATGAACCTACATCGGCATTGGATGTCTC
Organism: uncultured Burkholderiaceae bacterium; assembly: GCA_964409175.1. GTDB lineage: Bacteria > Pseudomonadota > Gammaproteobacteria > Burkholderiales > Burkholderiaceae_A > Lacustribacter. The sequence continues at coordinate 27,716 of CAYPCG010000006.1, read as the reverse complement.
TGTCCAGGCACAGATCTTGAATCTTCTGCGGTCGCTGCAGCGCGAGCTATCGGTGAGCTATCTTTTTATTACGCATAACATTGGCGTCGTGTCTTATCTGAGCGACCGCGTTGCGGTGATGCATGAGGGTCAGATCGTTGAGTCGGGGTCCGTTGATCAGGTACTCGGCAGTCCTGAGATGCCGTATACCAAGACACTGCTGAGCGCTGTTCCCCAGTTAAAGCAGTTTTAACTTTTTCACTAAGGGTTTCTTATGATGCGTTTCGCTTTGATTCGGAGCACCTGTGTCTCCCTATTTGCTAGCCTGTTGACGGTTCCTGCTTATGCGCAGCTTGCGCCAGTCCCCGCGGGATTAAAGGGCCAGGTCGTTCCGCTGCTCTCACCAGACGACATCAAGACCCAGTGCCCCGCAATGTTGGCCACGGTTCGGCAAAAGGTGCAGGCCTTGGAGAAGCGGCAGGATCTTAAAGATGCTCGAGCCGTATTCTCAGAGTGGAATGCCATTTCGGTCACGATGGAAGATCTTGCGGGCCCAATTTATCTCGCCAATAGCCTATCGCCCAATCCTCAGGTACGGAGCGCAGCCGAGGGCTGCATTATCGAGATTGGAAAGATTGGCACTGAGATGATGCAGAGCCTGGCGCTCTATGCACTGGTCAAGGACGCAAAGACCGCAGACCCCATTGACGAGCGACTCAAAGCCGAATTTCTGATGAGCTTTGAAGATAGTGGCGTGACCGGCACCGCAGAGGTTCGCGCAAAATTGAAAAGTATTCGTGAGCGCCTAAGCAAACTGTCCTTGGAATTCGCAAAGACGGTGCGCGAGAACAAAGACAAAGTGGCGTTTACGGAAGCGGAAGTCAAGGGAGTTCCTGCCGGAGTCCTTGCGCGTCTGAAAAAAGATGCCGAGGGTCGTTATTTGTTTGGGTTTAGCAGCACTGAGTACATTCCGTTCATGGAGTATGCGGACGATGACAATGCCCGTCGTCGATACCAGGCGGCCTATGTGAATCGTGGGTCTGCACGAAACCTGGAGGTGTTGAAAGAGATTCTTGCCCTACGTGATGAGGCTGCAAAGATCACGGGGTACAAGACCTTTGCCCACTATCAGGTTCGTAACCGGATGGCCAAGACCCCTGATCGGATCAACACGTTTCTTGCAGATGTCCGTCAGACCGCAGAGGAAATCGAAAAACGTGAACTTGACGAGATTCGTGCCTACATGAAATCTCAGGGGGCAAAGACTGATCTCGTACGTTGGAATGTCGCCTATTGGCAGCGCCGCCTGGAGGATGCCCGCTACCAGGTTGACCAGGAAAAGCTGCGTGCCTATTTCCCGACCCAGGCGGCGGTGAGCTGGGCGTTAGACATTTCATCGAAGCTTTACGGCCTGAAGTTCACGTTCATCGATGCTCCGGTCTGGCATGAGTCTGTGCGTGCGATTGCCGTGCAAGACGCATCATCAGGTGCCGATGTGGGATTAATCTATTTAGATCTCTTCCCTCGCGAGGGAAAGTATGGTCACGCGGCAGCGTTTGGGACCCGTCGGCCGAGTACCCTTCTGGGACGGATGCCCACCAGCGTCTTGGTTGCCAATTTCAACCCCACAGGTCTTGGCCATCAGGAACTGGTGACGCTGATGCATGAGTTTGGGCACATCTTTCATGGCGTTCTGTCAAAGACACGATATGTCATGAAAGGCGGCACTGCAGTCGAGCGTGACTTTGTCGAAGTCCCCAGTCAGATGTATGAGGAATGGGCGCGAGAGTTCGAGACATTGTCGCTACTGTCATCGCACTGCGCACCGAACTGCCCCAAGATTGATCAAGACTTGATGAAACGGATTACCGCTGCGAACAACTTTGGTCGTGGCCTGCGTTATGCGCGACAGGCCCTATATGCCCGCTATGACATGCGCCTACACACCGCGACATCGGGTGGCGTCGATCCCATGGCGGTCTGGGCGGAAATGGAAGCTGCAACTGCGCTCGGTTATGTCCCGCAGACCCAGTTCCCGGGACAGTTTGGACACATTGCTGGTGGCTATGCCGCAGGCTATTACAGCTATCTTTGGTCAGAGGTATTAGCCTTCGATATGTTTAGTCAGTTCAAAGGAAAGATGCTGAGCCCCGAGATCGGCCGCCGATATCGCGAGCAGGTACTCTCTCGCGGGGGTGAAGTGGATGGCGACACGATGGCCAAAAGCTTCCTTGGCCGTGACCCAAGTCCGGATGCCTTTAATCGTCATCTGAAGATGGGAGTGACGCGATAACACGGTCGACCCGTTCTATCGACTCGGTATCGCATGTTCAGACGATTTGAAAAGCTAGTTCACCCCTATCCCCCTGCTGCACCAGCGGTGGCCCCAGAGACACTTGGGGCCTTTTTGGTCTATGCCAGTAAGGGGGTGCGTCGGTACTTTGTCATCCTTGCATTGCTAACAGCACTTATCGGCTCGTTCGAGGCGTTTCTGTTTGCCTTGCTGGGCATGGTCGTTGACTGGCTTGCGGCAACACCTCCGGCCGAGTTTTTTGCCACGAAGGCGACGGAACTCTGGCTGGTTGGCGGCTTTCTAGTCTTTAGTATCGTCTTGGTGATCCTTGCCGATCTGGTCAAGTATCAGGCGCTCTTTGGCAACTTCCCGATGCGGCTACGCTGGCGCTTCCATCGCTTGATGCTCTCCCAGAGCATGTCTTTTTACCAAGAGGAATTTGCGGGTCGGATCGCCACTAAGGTGATGCAGACATCGCTCGCAGTGCGGGATGTGCTGATGACCGTCGGAGACATCTTGGTCTATGTCCTGGTCTATCTGATCACGATGGCCTCGATCATGGCGAGTTTTGACCTGCTGCTATTGATTCCGTTTGCACTCTGGGTGGTGGGCTATTCACTGGTGCTCTGGTTCTTCGTACCCCGGATTGCCCATGTCGGTAAGCGACAGGCCGATGCACGAAGCATGATGACAGGCCGTATCACCGATGCCTATACAAACTTTGCGACCGTAAAACTCTTCTCGCATACCGAGCGCGAGGCGCTCTACGCCCGCCAGTCGATGGACGAATTTATGGGAACCGTCTATCCCCAGAACCGTCTCGTGAGTAGTTTTGAGATCGTCAACCACACCCTGAGCGTCTTATTGATTCTGGGGACAGGTGGGCTGGTGCTCATGCTCTGGTCGAATGAGCAGCTTGGTCCTGGCGCTGCCGCTGCAGCACTCGCGATGGCTTTTCGAGTGATGGGTGTCTCGCACTGGATCATGTACGAGATGGCGAGTCTGTTTGAGAACATCGGAACGGTGCGCGATGGCATAAAAATGTTCGCGAGACGACAGGCGGTTGTGGATCACCCGCAGGCCGAAGAACTCAAGGTAAAGACTGGTGAGATTCGATTTGAGCGGGTCCGATTTGCTTACAGTCAGACCCAGTCTGTTCTAGAAGACTTTGATCTTGTGATTCGACCGGGTGAGAAAGTGGGTCTCGTCGGCCCAAGTGGCGCTGGCAAGAGCACGCTGACCAATCTGCTGTTGCGGCTCTACGATATTCAGGGTGGGCGGATTCTGATCGATGACCAGGATATCGCGCGCGTCAGTCAGACGAGTCTGCGCGCTACGATTGGCATGGTGACGCAAGACACATCATTGCTCCATCGTTCTGTTCGCGAGAACCTGCTCTATGGCAGGCCATCAGCCACCGATGAAGAGGTTCGTCTTGCAATTCAAAAGGCGCATGCGGATGGATTTATTGATGACCTGAAAGATCTCTCCGGTCGATCAGGGTTGGATGCCCATGTGGGCGAGCGTGGTGTGAAGCTCAGTGGCGGTCAGCGCCAGCGAATCGCCATAGCCCGCGTAATCCTGAAGAACGCCCCGATTCTGGTGCTTGATGAAGCGACCAGTGCCCTAGACAGTGAGATTGAAGCGGCGATTCAGGAAAGCTTGGTGGATCTGATGGAAGGTAAGACAGTGGTTGCGATTGCCCATCGACTCAGCACCATTGCTGCGATGGATCGGCTGATCGTGATGGATCACGGCAAGATTGTCGAGCAGGGCACGCACCAGCAGCTTTTGGCAAAGGGTGGGCTTTATGCGCGGCTGTGGGATCGTCAGGTTGGCGGCTTCTTGGCAAGCTCGATCGAATCCAACGACTAATTGAGCGACGGCAGGCAGGCGCCCCCCTGCCTTTGGCCGTTCGCTAATTCAATCCTGTCTTGAGAACAGGGAAGATCTCATAGAGTCCCCGTGCCACATATTCCACGGCAAGTGCAGCAAGTACCAGCCCCATCAGGCGTGAGACGAGTCGAACGGCGATTGGACTCACAAATCGCATGATCTGGCTGGCAAAGGCAAAACACAGCCATGTGCTCAGCCCAATACCAACGATCGCCAACAACAAGAGACCTGTCGCAATCGGATCTACTGTGACACCGGGGCTATTGAGAATTACTGTACTGATTGCTCCTGGGCCGGCGAGTAATGGAACGCCGAGCGGCACAATGGCGGAGACTGGCGAGTCATCGGGCGTGTCTGAGCCGCTGTCAGCGGGTAGGGATTCTGGTTCGGAGTTCAACATCGAAATGCCCAGGATCAAGAACAAGATTCCCCCCGCAATCGAAAACGCGGCCAGTCGAATGGAGAAGAACTCCAAGACGACCCGACCGATAATCGCAGCGCCGAGCAAGACCCCCATGACTGTTAGTCCTGTCCACTGTGCGGCACGTTTACGCTTCGCGTCAGAAAACCCTTTAGTGACCGCCAGGAAAAGAACGACATTCCCGATAGGGTCGACAATTACAAACAGACCAACGGCGGCCCGAATGATGCTGTCAGTAACGCTCCACTCCATGACTCGCCCTTCGTTAGAAATCTAAGGCGCTGCAGAAGCAGTGCGCGGTGGGCTGTACTAGTCCGTTTGTCTGTGCCTGACTGGTGAGATCGGCAAGCCATTGCAGGTCTCTCTCAAAATGGGTCATGACCGGAGCGGACGCGCCCGCCATTACCGACAGAAGATCGCTGCGTACCGTCGCGCTCAGGTCTCCTGCAATCTGCCCCAGGAACTTGCCGATGAACCGATCAAATCCGCTGTCGCTCTTTCGGAAGTAGCGGGTCTGCACAGAATCACCGAGTTTTGCCTTTTCCGCTGCAAGGCTGATCGCCACATCCAGTCCACCGATCTTGTCGATTAGTCCGTGATCGAGCGCCTGCTGCCCTAACCAGACGCGGCCGCCACCCACTGCATCCACCTTCTTCGGATCCAGCTTTCGTGCGTCGGCAGTCTTGCTAACGAACTCTTCGTAGACCTGCCCTAAGACGCCTTGAAGCATCTGCTGGAATCGGGGGTCAAGCGGTCGGCGAGGATCGTATGCACCACGAAGCCAGGTCGTGCCATAGCCTTCGGTAGTAATCGACAAGTTCTGCATTGCTTTATCAAACGTGGGGAAGATTCCGAACACACCAATCGATCCCGTGATGGTTGCCGCATCTGCGACGACACCATCTGAGGCGAGTGATATCCAGTAACCACCTGATGCAGCCACATCCCCCATGGACACCACCACAGGCTTACCCGCAGCACGTGTCAGTTCAAGTTCGCGTCGGATCAACTCTGAACCAAGGGCGCTCCCGCCGGGGGAGTTCACCCGAAGCACAATGGCTTTGACCCGGTCGTCCTGCCTGGCTTTCTCGATCAGTGCGCTCGTGGATTTGCCGCCGATGGCCCCTGGCTTCTCGATACCGTCGCTAATATTTCCCTGGGCGACGATAACGGCCACCCCACCATCCCATTTGGGCTGCTTTCGTGCCTCGAGATAGTCGCGATAACCGATCTGGCGGAAGGACTTCGATGATTCATCTTCGCCGACTTTCTTTTTAAGAAGATCTTTGAACTCATCGGGCGCCATGATGCCGGTGATGAGCCCGCCTTTCTTGGCGAACTGTGCAAGGTTAAACCCCTCTGCGGGCAGCGTTTTTGGGATCTCATTGATGGCCGTCGTGATGCTGTTGGCGGGTAGCTTCCTTAACCGCTCAATGTCTGCAGTGTAGAGCGACCATAGTCCACCGTAGAGCATCTTGTTGGTCTCTTGGGTTTCTTTCGAAGGACCCTTCGCGAATAGAAACTCTGCCGCATTCTTATGGGTGCCAACCCGGACAACGTTCACCGTGACCCCGAGTCTTGCGAGCGCTGCAGCGTAATAGCTCTGATACCGACCGAAACCTTCGAGCGCCACCATCCCCATCGGATGAAGATAGATCTCATCAGCATGAGCGGCTAAAAAGTACTGTCCTTGATCGAATGACTGGCCGTAGGTCAGGATCGATTTTCCTGATTGTTTGAATGTCTCTAATGCGCGGCCAACTTCTCTTAGACTGGCGAGCCCACCACCTTGGAACGACTGCAGATCGAGAACGAGCGCTTTGATCTTGTCATCCTTCGCTGCTTCACTGATCGCGCGGAGAACATCGCGAAGCTGTACTTCGCTCTGAGACTCGCCTGACGATGAGAGTATCTTCGAGACGGAAACGCTTGACCGTTCCTCAACTAAGCGGCCCTTGAGATCTAGGACCAAGGCGCTGTCATCTTTTACCGATGGCCCAAGAATCCCTGGAAACACGCTGAGGGTCACCGCGCCAATGACAACAACTAGAAGCACTAGCTGCAGCTCAATGATCAGCAGCGTGGTGACAAATCGACTGAGTCGTTGTGCGCCGTTCGAAAACTTATTCCAACCACCGCGGATCATGGTCCAGGTCTTTTTAAGAGCATTCATGGTGATGAACTCCGTCCTCGTTAAATGTCACGTGCGATTCGTCTTGTGAACCAATCGTCGTCTAATCAATAAACGTATAACGCCGCGCAATCGGCTGAGGTCTTGCCACTTGGATGGCTTGCGTGGCGAGACCATACACATAACCGGTGCCTTTGGCTAGCCAGAGCGTCCCCGTGGCAAGGGCGATTCCGACAAGGCTTAATCCTGCGGCGGGAATCCCTGGCAGGTGCATCACCCCGTTTGCATCTCGGGAGAGCTGCTGGCCGAAGATCCGCATATTGACAGGTAGGCTCGCATCCGAGCTCACGGTAATCCAGTCGAACCAACCGATTCGAATCACGAAACCTTCCGAGACCTGCGGAATCATGGCCAGATCTTTGGGGGCAAGCTCCCAAAGGGGAGCGAGCACCAGCACAAGGGTGACTGCCGCCAGCGTCATGAACAGTGAGAACAGGATAACGATCACGAAGAAGTTGCCCAAAAGATAGGCGAGTGACAGCCAGCTACGGATATCGGTGAGCCAGAACCGAATACGTCGCCAGAAGTTCAACTCTGCTCCGGATCCCCGTAGTACCGGGATAACGACGGGCTGCATCCGGTGGGGCATACGGATGCCGATCATCAGTTCCACGAGCTTTCCCTGAAAAAGGCTGATGACACGAACGGATCCCATTAGGAAGATGAAGAGCGGGATGCCGATCAAGAATGGCGTCATCGCGATGCTGAGACTACCGAGTGTCACCACCCATATAAAGCTGGCGAGTGCGATGGCGAATCCTGGCACCAAGAAATAAATCGCCGAACCCCAGGCCCGGGGATCGGCCCAGATCTTAATGATCGGAATCTGACGGAATCGCCCCACGATGGAGGGAGTGCCTTGGGTATCGGGCTCAGGATGGGATGCGGTCAGTCTCGGACCTGCATTGACCTGGGACGCACTCGCCTGTTGTTCCTCGTCAAAATAGGCCCGCGCGATTTCTTGTGGTGATCCGTAATCGTTGATCGCCTGATCAATTGACACCCCAGACCGAAGCGCTGTTCGTAAGTGGTTTTCAGCATCCACCAGAGCATCGTGGATCGTGGCTGCATCGAGCCCTGTCATGGCAGCCTGGAGTTCAGCAAGATATCGCAGCAGTTGCTGATCGGGGTTCATGTCTTGTCCTTTTCTAAGATGCTTGAGACCCATTGCGTGGTGTCCTGCCAGGAGGCTGTCCAATGTCTTAGGGTGTCTTGGCCATTTGGTGTAACCGAGAAACACTTCCGGGCGGGGCCTTCGCTGCTCGGAATCAGGATGCTAGAGATCAGGCCTTCCCGTTCCATTGTGCGAAGCAGGGGGTAGAGGGTGCCTTGCTTAAAGCTCATCCCCTCGGGGGATTCCGCTGAAAGTTTTCTGGCGAGCTCATAACCGTGGATTGGCTCCTCGGCGCGCGCCACTGCAGCAAGGACTACAAGTCTTGTCAGGCCGACGCCAAGGACGGCGGCGATGGAGGGGTGGGTCGTGCCATTCATTTCAGTACTGTATTTTAAACAGTACTGAAATTATGTCAATACTAGTCCCCCGCGACCGCTCCCTCTCGACGAGGATCGGCGCCACCGCGCCATTTGCCAGAGATTCGCTCGAGCACCTGGATGCCGCTCGGCAGGTCAGTCTCGATCGGTGAGTGCCCCCTTACTCTCAGCCAGGCCAGGGACTCGGGGGATCGCTGGGCCTTCTCAAGCTGAAGCTGGCCGTTGGTCGTGGTGACTGAGAAATTGGGCAGGTCAATCGACTGTTGGGCGTCCAGGCCCCAGTAGAGCAGTCCGTAGATCGTCTTGGCCACGTAATGAATGATTGAGGCGCCGCCGGGGCTGCCTAGCGCCGCGACGAGTGTCTCCTTCTGGTCAGGGTTGCTTTCAAAAATGAGTGTTGGACTCATGGAGGACCGTGAGCGTTTGCCCGGCTCAATGCGATTGACCAGTGGGCGACCTTGTCGATCGGTGGCGATGAAGCCGAAATCGGTGAGCTGGTTGTTCAGCATAAATCCGCCGGGCTCACCGGTACTCACCATGAGTCGGGAGCCAAAGACACTCTCGATGGTAGTGGTCATCGCGACTGCATTGCCATAGCGATCAATCACGCTGATGTGGCTCGTTCCAGATTCAACTGGTTCTATGCCTGTTGCGACCTTCAGGCTTGGATCTGCAGGGTCTCCTGCTTGGACGAGGGCCGTGCGATTCGCGCTAATTTCTTGCGAGCGCCGCTCAAGGTAGCGTGGTTGCAATAGGCTTAACCATCCCCAGGCTGGGGGTGCGACGTAGTCCGGATCCGCAACATAGGCTGCGCGATCAGCGAAGGCTCGTCGTGCTGCTTCCGTGTATGCATGTAGCCATTCGTCTGTGACCCCTTGGTCTTGTGCGATGCCCAGCGAGCGCATCATGGCCATCGTCTGAGCGATGGCGATGGTGCCCGAGCCGGGAGGCGGAAAACCACAGAGTCGGTAGCGTCGTGGGTGGGGCGTTGGCTGGTCGAAGAAGCAGATGGGTTCGCGCTCTTTTGCGCGGTAACCGCGAAGATCGTCGTGCGAGAGCCATCCAGGATTGGTGGGGTGGCCCTGTACAGTCTTGACGATCGCGTCCGCAATTTCGCCCTGATAAAAAGCATCTGGTCCTTCACGAGCGATTTTTTCAAGAATTCTGGCAAGACCGGGATTCTTCAGAATTGACCCAATCGGCTTTGGTTTTCCGTCTTCTTGGTAAAAGTAGCCAAGCGCCTGTGGATCGCGTCGCAGCGATTGATCAAGACGCAGCAGTCGATGGAGCCGTGGGCTCATTGGAAACCCATCGGTCGATAGCCGAACCGCAGGAATAAATAACTTTTCCCACGGCAGTTTTCCGTGTTGCTCGTGCGCCAGCGCGAGCATGCGGATAAGCCCCGGGGTTCCGACTGATCGCCCCCCGACGATGGCCTTGCTCATCGCCATCGGTTTGCCATCCTCTAAGAAAAGATCGATCGGAACCCGACCGGGGGCGGTCTCTCGGCCATCAAACGATTGCACACGCTGTCCATCAAAGTGCATTAAGAAGGCGCCGCCACCAATTCCACTGGACTGGGGTTCCACCAATGTCAGTGCGAGCTGCGCGGCAATGGCCGCATCGACTGCACTGCCGCCCTGTCGAAGGATCTCCAGACCCGCCTGGCTCGCGAGCGGATTAGCGGTCGCGACGGCCTGTCGGTCGAAATAGACGGTGGTCTTGGGGGTCCATCCGGAGGCAGGCTCTGGATGATCGCTGCGCAGGCTCTGCCCGATAGATGGGCCCGATCCAACGATTAGGCCTAGCAGGAGCGCAGATAACTGCCGAACATGGTGGTACGACCGAGGGCGGAGGTGTAGGGGCATGGCCGGCGGGCGCTTAGGAAGGCCTTGAGTACTTTGAAAGATCGCGGCTGGCGAGCTGCGCCATGATGGCCTGTCGCTCGGGCTCGGATAACTGTCCCCAGCGGACGATTTCGTCAATCCGTCGCTTGCAGGTTTGGCAGATCTGACCCGTGGGATCAAGGTTGCAGATGTTCTGACACGGGGAAGAAATCTGTTGGATCATGACCGGCAGTGTAGCGACTTCAGGTGTGCAAGGGGAATCCCTGATGAGCCTTGGTGGTTCGAGGGATGTTCTCGCTTCAAAATACCAATCTTTCGGATTTTGGGCGCGGCCACAGCCCCCTATTTAAAGAGACCAATATGTCTGCAAATACCCTGCTGTCATCCTGGAAAACCCCTTTCGAGATTCCGCCGTTTGAGCAGATTCGTGACGACGAGTTTTTGTCAGCGTTCGCTGAAGCGATGGCGCAGCACTGGTCAGAGATTGAGGTCATTCGATCCTCCGTTGAACCGGCTGATTTTGAGAACACGATCGTAGCGCTGGAGCGTTCAGGGCGTGCGCTCTCACGCGTGAAGTCGGTGTTTTTCAATCTGGTGGGATCGAACAGTAATCCTGCTTTGCAGGCCATTGAGCGGGAAATTGTGCCCAAGCTTGCCGCCCATGACAGTCAGATCCGTTTAGATGGTCAGTTGTTTGCGCGGATCGAGTTGATCTATCAGCAGCGTGCGTCGCTTGGTCTCGATGATGAGAGTCTGCGGCTGATCGAGCGGTATTGGCTCGATTTTCGTTTTGCGGGCGCGCATCTAGCGCCAGAACAGCGATCGCGCATGGCAGACATTTCACAGGCGTTGGCCCGTCGCTACACCGCGTTTTCTCAGAACGTCCTGGCAGACGAGGCTGAATACGCAAAGTTGTTGACGCAGGAATCGGAACTTGCCGGTCTTCCTGACTTTGTTCGTAGTGCTGCCCGCGCGGCGGCACAGGCCAGAGGGCATACAGATCCATCAGCCCATGTGATTACATTGTCACGTTCGTTACTCACGCCCTTCATGACTTTTTCAGAATCGCGGGCGTTACGTCGAGAGCTCTGGCAGGCCTGGTGTCTTCGGGGCGAACGACTCGCTGCGCATGATAATCGCCCATTGATTAAAGAAATTCTTCAACTTCGCCATGAGCGCGCACAGCTACTCGGCTACCCGAGTAGTGCGCATCGCGCACTCGCGGACACGATGGCGGGAACACCCGAGGCGGTTCGTGAGCTCTTGATGACGGTCTGGGCCCCTGCAAAGGCGCGCGCGCAGGCTGAATACAACGAGATGCTCGCGCTCGCGCAGGCAGACCCTCAGCATAGCCTCACGGCGCTCGAGCCATGGGATTGGCATTTCTGGGCCGAGCGGCTTCGCGCTGAGCGGTACGCCCTGGAAGAGTCCGTCGTCAAACCCTATTTTCAGCTGCATAAGATGACGGAGGCGATGTTCTATGTCGCTGGCCAGTTGTTTGGACTCGTGTTTAGGCCGCTCGATCAGTTCCCACGGTATCAACCAGAGCTTTCGGGCTGGGAGGTCTGCTCTAAAGAGGGCGAGCATGTTGGTGTTTTTATAAGCGATAACTTTGCACGACAGAACAAACGTTCAGGGGCCTGGATGAGCACCTTCCGCAATCAGGCGGCGCTGCTTGAACCGAGCCGTCCGATTGTGGTGAATAACAATAATTTCTCGGCGCCTGCGCCTGGGCAATCTGCGTTACTGAGCTTGGATGATGCGCGTACCTTGTTCCACGAATTTGGTCATGGCCTTCACGGGCTGTTATCGAACTGTCGTTACCCGCGGCTTGCGGGTACTCAGGTGCTGCGTGACTTTGTGGAGTTTCCTTCTCAGATCATGGAGAACTGGCTGCTTCAGCCCGAAATTCTTCGACGGTTTGCACTGCATGTCGATACCGGTGAGCCCATGCCGGAGTCATTGATTGATCGGATTCAGAAGGCAAAAGGGTTTAACCAGGGCTTTGCGACGGTCGAGTACCTCTCAAGTGCGATTGTTGATCTCGCGTTACATGAGCAGACTGACTTCACGCAGCTGGATCCGATTGCCTTCGAGAAGGCGGTGTTAGATCAGCTTGGAATGCCCAAGGCGATTGGTATGCGCCATCGACTCCCCCACTTCTTGCATCTGTTTTCCAGCGATGCCTATGCCTCCGCTTATTACGTCTACATGTGGGCCGAGGTCTTAGATGCGGACGGATTTGAAGCCTTCTTGGAGTCAGGCGATATCTTTCAGCCTGATCTTGCCAAGCGACTCAAGGATTTTGTCTATTCCCGGGGTAATTCGATTGCTCCCATGAAGGCCTTTGAAGCGTTTCGTGGACGACTGCCGCAGGTCGCCGCGTTATTGCGCCAACGCGGCCTTGTGTCAGCCTAGTGTCAGATTTTGTTGATGAGATAAGGATGGTTTGATGGCTACTGCCTATCAGTCTTTGCACAGTACTTTTGAGCGGCTTCATCGCTTTCAGCACTTGAAAAACATTGCCGGCTGGGATCAGGCGGCGAATATGCCGGCCAAGGGCAATGAGGCGCGGGCCGCAGCGACTGCCGAGATGGCGGCGTTGATTCACAGTATTCAGACTGACCCAAAGCTTGGGGACTGGATTCGCGCGGCAGAGCTGGAGTCGCTTGATCCAACGCAAAAGGCAAACCTTCGTGAGATTCGTCGCACTTGGTTATCTGCGACAGCGATGCCAGAGGCACTGGTGCGCGCGCAGGAGCTCGCGACCTCCCGTTGTGAACACGCTTGGAGAGCCCAGCGACCTGCGAATGACTGGAAGGGCTTTATTGGGAATTTTGAAGAGGTGCTCATGCTCGCACGTGAGCAGGCGAAACGCCTCTCCGATGTTTTAGGGGTCTCCCCTTATGAGGCGATGATGAGCCTTTATGAGCCGGGATTACGAACCGCGGATCTCGATCGTTGGTTTGGGGATCTGCGCGCCTGGCTGCCGGGCTTAATTAGAGAGGTGATTGAGAAGCAGTCACGCGAGTCTGTTGAGATTCCTCTGGGGCCGTTTGATCTTTCCGCGCAGCGTGATCTCTGCGAAAAGGTGATGCGGGCGCTTGGATTCGATTTTGAAGCGGGTCGCTTAGATGTCAGTACGCATCCCTTTTGTGGTGGTGTGCCCGAAGATGTGCGGATCACCACTCGATTTCGAAGCGATGAGTTTCTGCCAAGTCTTTACGGTACGATTCACGAGACCGGCCATGCCCGCTACGAGCAGAACCTTCCTCGCACGCTTCTGGGCCAGCCGGTAGCGCGCGCCCGTTCAATGGCGCTGCATGAGAGTCAGTCGTTGTTCTTCGAGATGCAATTGGGATGTCATCCGGGATTTGTGCAGCGGCTTGCGCCGATGGTGGCAGCGGCCTTCGGCAAACAGTCCGCTTTTGATGCGGAGAACCTGGTTCGCCTGCTGACGCGTGTGAAGCCGGGCTATATCCGGGTAGATGCAGATGAAGTGACCTATCCGGCACATATCCTGTTGCGCTATGACATCGAGCGCGCGTTGATCGAAGGGCAGATGGAGGCACGAGATATTCCTGAGCGTTGGGATCAGCTGATGCACGAGCTCTTGGGTGTCGATACTCGGGGTAACTACCGAGATGGCCCCTTGCAGGATATCCACTGGCCAGCGGGCTTATTTGGCTATTTCCCTTGCTACACCCTGGGGGCCATGTATGCCGCGCAATGGTTTGCCAGCATGAAGGCGAGCAATCCAGCCATTGATGAGGCAATTGCACGCTGGGAGTTCGATCAGCCTTTTGGCTGGCTACGGGACAATATCTGGTCGCAGGCGAGTCAATGGACGACTGATGAGCTTGCCACTCGAGCAAGCGGTAGCCCGCTAAATCCAGAGCATTTCCGGGCACATTTGACGCGCCGTTATCTCTAACTGCGGTACCCTTAGGTCCGTGTCGACTTTACTACCCAGAATTAGAACCATGACGGTCTCTCTGTCTCATCCGTTATCGATGCGTCTTACCTCGCCTGCTCATTCTTGGATTCGCAGGGCGCTCGCAACCTTGTGCCTCGGCATGGCCGCCACCGTGGTCGCGGCAACGCCGGCGAATCCGAATAAGGTACTGCGCCTGGCGTTTCCGACCCAAGAAACAGGATTTGATCCTGCACGAGTAGGGGACCTGTATTCGAATACGGTGATCTCGGCCATCATGACCCCATTGGTGCGGTATGACTGGCTGGCCAATCCTGCGCGGGTGGTCCCCAATGTCATCGAGGCGATGCCTGAGCTCAGCAAAGACCGTCGGGAATATACCTTCCGTATCAAGCCTGGTTTCTTTTATGCGCCAGACCCCGCCTTCAAAGGGCAGAAGCGAGAGCTTCGTGCAGAGGATTTTGTCTACGGTTTCAAGCGGCACGCAGACCCGCGGAGTCGTTCTCCTCAGTTTACGGACGTCGCTGATCGTATTGTTGGGTTTCGAAAGGCTCACGAAGACGCTGTTGCCAATGGCGGAAAGTTTGATTACGCAAAGCCAATCGAGGGTCTCCAGGCTGTCGATCAGTACACCCTCAAGATTCGACTCAACGAGCCAGACACTAATTTCCTTTATCTCATCTCAAGCGCCTATTACAGTGCCGTAGCCCAAGAGGTTGTCGAGCACTACGGTTTTGAGAACATGATGGCCAATCCGGTGGGTGCGGGCCCGTATCGTCTTCAGGAATGGGTTCGTGGGTCGAAGATCGTGCTGACAGCGAACCCGTATTACCCGGGGTTTGTTTGGAATTTCGAAGCCTCGCCAGGGCAAGACCAAGACAAGAAGATTGCTGAGCAGATGCGAGGCCGTCGCATGCCGCAGATTGGTCGAGTGGAGATCAGCATCATTGAAGAGCCACAGTCGCTTTGGCTTGCGTTTAATTCGGGTGCGCTCGATGTATTAGGGGTGCCGACGCCTTTTATCAGCCAGGCGCTCACCCCAAAAAATGAGCTGAAGCCAGATTTTGTTGCGCGAGGCGTCCAGATGTATCGCGCGAAAGAAGCCGATATTCGATTCCAATTTTTCAACCTGCGCGATCCAGTGATTGGCGGGTATTCGAAAGAGAAGATTGCTTTGCGGCGCGCCATCATCATGGCATTTGATGTCGATGAAGAGATCCGTACCATTCGCCAAGGGCAGGCGGTTCGTGCAGAGCAGCTCGTCTCACCCGTCGGGCGCGGACATGATCCTCAGTACCGAAGTCTCAATCGATTTGATCCGGCCTTATCAAATGCATTGCTAGACCAGTTTGGATATAAGCGTGGTCGTGATGGCTGGCGACACAATCCAGATGGAAGTCCTTTGGTCTTTACGATCTATTCTTCGACCTCGACGCTTGATCGCGAGCGCGATGAGCTTTGGAAGAAGTCGATGGATCGCATTGGTATTCGTCTGCAGATCAAGAAAGACCGTTTCCCGGAAATGCTGAAGCAGGGCAAGATGTGCGGCATCTCCTCGTGGGGGCTGGGGTGGACAGGGAGTTTCGACGCGGAATATGCGATGAAGATTCTGTTCTCGGGGGCGATTGGTCAGAACAACTACGCTTGTTTTGAAAATGACGAGTACGACCGACTATTCAAGCTTTTGCGTCGTATTGATGATGGCCCAGAGCGGATGAAGGCGATCCACAACATGCTTCGACTGGTTGAGACCAATGGTGCCATGTTGCTGTCGGCCTCGACCGTATCAACCCGACTCAGCCAGCCATGGGTCGTCGGCTATCGCCGCAACACCTTTGTGTTGTCAGATTGGATGTATCTGGATATCGATCTCGATAAGAAACCCAAGACATCGGGAGCCACTAAATGAGCGGATACATCGTACGTCGTCTCTGGCAGATGATCCCGACCCTGGCGGGCGTGATTCTGCTGATTTTCTTTTTGTTTAACTGGGTCGGGGGTGATCCCAGTTATGTGATTGCGGGCTTGGTTGCGGACAAGGCGCAGATTGAGAGTATCCGTCGTGAGCTGGGTCTGGATCAGCCGATGGTTGTCCAGCTCTGGATTTTTGTGAAGCAGGCGTTGACGTTTGACTTTGGAACAAGCTGGACGACGGGAGAGCCCGTCAGTCAGATGCTGGCAACACGTATTCCTGCGTCGCTCACGGTGGTGGTGCCACTGCTGATTATCGAAACCATTATCGCGGTGATTGTTGCCATTTGGATCTCTTGGGTGCGCGGTGGCCTCCTGGATCGATCGGTGATGGTGGCTTGTACTGTGGGAATGTCGATCAGTATTTTGGTCTTCATTATCCTTGGTCAGTATTTCTTAGCCTATCGTCTGGGCTGGTTCCCTGTTCAGGGATGGGGAACTAGCTTGACGCAGAATCTGCTGGTCTACGCGCCACTTCCCATTCTGCTGGGGCTGATTGTGAGCCTCGCGCCAAATATCCGACTCTTTCGCAGTTTTGTGGTCGAAGAGATCGATCAGGATTATGTACGCACGGCACGCGCGAAGGGCTTAAGTAACTCGCGCGTGCTCTTCGTTCACGTATTTAGAAACGCGCTCGTGCCCGTCATTACTTTCGTGATCGTGAATCTACCGGGCTTATTGTTGGGGGCGTTTCTACTGGAACGTTTCTTTGGTATCCCAGGGATTGGACGTGAGGTCATTCTGGCAGTGGAGCGTAGTGACTTTCCTGTGATCAAGGCGGTGACGCTGGTGGTGGCCGTCGCTTCAATGGTCTTTAACTTATTGGGGGATCTGTTGTATCGCTACGCTGATCCACGGGTGCAGCTCCGATGACGACACATTCTGAAGGACTCTGGCGGCTTGCGTTTCGTCGTTTCCGCTCGGATCGAGTGGGGATGGCGTCGGCCATTATTGTGGCGGTAAGCCTGGTGATTGTTCTGTTGACCGTTCTCGAGCTTCTGGCGAGCAAATGGGACGAGTCGGTCGCGGTGGGACATGCGCCTCCTGCCTTTACGGCAGAAGGTCGTGCACTGATTGGCCAGACCTACACACCGGAATATGTTCTTCCCGAAGGCGATCCGACCGTCACGGAAGTTGAAGACCCAATCGGTGCTGAACTTGCAGCAGCTAAGGCGTCGCTTGGGGAGCGAGAGCAGCACGCCAATCCCGCACGGGCACTGACCCTGCCGCTGGGAGCGGATAAGTGGGGTCGAGACATCCTCGATAAGACGATCAAAGGTGCTGAGACGAGTATTCTGGTGGGTCTCTCCGCCGCCTTATTAGCAACGGTCATTGGTACTGCACTTGGCGCAGTGACCGGATGGTTTGGCGGCAAGATTGATGACCTGGGTAACTGGTTTTATAACGTCTTCACAGCGATTCCAGGAATCTTATTGATCCTTGCGATTGCCGCAGTCCTTGGGGGAAGGGGGCTGCTATCGGTGGTCATCATTCTCGGGTTCACGGGGTGGACGGGCGTCTACCGACTGGTTCGTGCGGAATATCTCAAGCATCGCGACCGAGAGTATGTTCGTGGTGCGCAGGCCATTGGCGCATCAAGCATGCGTCGCATGCTGGTGCATATTCTTCCTAACGTCAGTCACTTGGTGCTTGTCCAGTTCTCGTTACTCACCGTTGCCTGTATTAAGGCGGAGGTGATTCTCTCCTTCCTCGGACTTGGTGTACCCGTCGATGGCGTGTCCTGGGGAACGATGCTCAATGAAGCGCAGAATGATCTGATTCTCGGGAAGTGGTGGCAGCTCGTCTCGGCTACCCTTGCTATGGGGGTCTTCGTCACGGCGCTATCGATGCTGACGGATTCCATTCGTGATGCTCTTGATCCAAGGCTAACCCATGACTAACGCCACTCCATTGTTAGACGTCCGACGTTTGAATGTCGCCTTCCGTTCGGGCGCTGGACAGATGGTCCAGGCGGTACGCGATGTGTCATTTCAGGTTGAGCCTGAGTCGACGGTCGCGTTAGTGGGGGAGTCGGGCAGTGGCAAGTCTGTCTCCGCATTGGCGGTGATGGGGCTTTTGCCGGAGCGAAGTGCCCGGGTTTCCGCGGAGGCGCTGCGATTTAAAGACACCTCGCTATTGTCTGATCAGGGGCGGTTGATAAATCCTTATCGAGGCAATCGCATCACGATGGTCTTTCAGGATCCCATGACCTCCTTGAATCCTGTCTACTCAGTGGGTTTTCAGGTTGCTGAGATGCTGCGAGTCCATCGACAGATGAGTCGTAAAGATGCCCAGGCGAAGACGATCTCACTCTTTGAAGAAGTGGGGATCTCCGATCCGGCGTATCGATTTAAAGCCTTCCCGCATGAGCTCTCTGGCGGTCAGCAGCAACGAGTCATGATTGCGATGGCACTGGCCTGCGAGCCGGAGCTACTGATTGCTGACGAGCCGACGACGGCGCTTGATGTGACGGTTCAGAAGCAGATTCTCGACCTCATGGCAGATCTGCGCAGACGCCGTCGAATGGCCATGATCTTTATTTCACACGATCTGTCGCTAGTTGGGCAGATTGCGGATCAGGTCGTTGTGATGCAAAAAGGGGAGGTCTGTGAAAACGCGCCATCACGCCAGATCTTCCAGATGCCAACGCATGTCTATACACGCGCGTTGCTGAGTTGCAGGCCGACCGCGGAGTCGAAGGGACGTCGTCTCTTGACCGTCGATGACTGGACGCGCGCAGAGTCCTCGGGTTTGTCAATGGAGCCGCCAGCGATTCGACAAACTGTAAAACCTGGTGATGCGTTTATTAGCGTTCAGAATCTATCAAAGATCTATATGCGCAAGAGCGGCCTGTTCTCTCAGACGCCGTTTCATGCGGTAGACGATGTCTCCTTTGCGATTCGCAAGGGTGAGACGCTTGGTCTGGTGGGTGAGTCGGGGTCTGGGAAGTCAACGATTGGCCTGATGTTGATGCGCCTGATCACGCCGACGGCCGGGAAAATTCTGGTGGATGGCCAGGATCTCGTACAAGTGTCGGAAAAAGAGTTTTCGCCTTATCGCCGTCGATTCCAGGTGGTTTTTCAGAATCCTTATGCATCGCTAAATCCGCGATTTACGATTGGTCAGATCCTTGCAGAACCGATGTGGCTGCATGGGATCGGTCAGACGTCCCAGGATCGCGAGGCGTTAGCAAAGAAACTACTCGATCGAGTGGGTCTTCCTGAGACGGCGTTGAAACGCTATCCGCATGAGTTCTCAGGCGGTCAGCGCCAACGAATCATGATCGCGCGATGCCTGACGGTTTCACCTGATCTGGTGGTCTGTGATGAGGCAGTGTCCGCACTTGATGTGTCAGTGCAGGCCCAGGTATTGAACCTTCTGAAGGATCTTCAGCAAGAGCTTGGGCTCAGCTACCTATTCATCTCTCATGACCTATCGGTCGTTCAGTACATGTCGGATCGCATCATTGTGCTGAAGTCTGGAAAGATTGTGGAAGAGGGAGATACGGACGCTATTTATCAGCGTCCGCGCCACGAATATACCCAGGCACTTCTTCGTGCGGTCCCTACGCTGTCAGCGGTACAACCTTCAGCATAACCAGCACGAAGATTAGCAGCGCGACGGTATTCGCAAAGAGTAAGGCGATTGGCCGCCAGCCAAGAGACTTCATGTCAAACAGGCTGGTCTTGACGCCGAGCCCAGCAATGGCGAGCAGCACAAAAGTTCGAGACGTCTCTTGCGTGAGAATTTGAACTGGCGCAGGGATGCTCACGAGGTTGGCAATTGCGAAAAAGACAAAGAAGAAAATTAAGAAGGTGGGAATTAGTTTTGGCTTTTTTCCGCTGTCTGCTGTCTGATGGGCCTTGCGGAACCAGAGACTTACGCCAAGGACCACTGGCGCTAAGAAAGCGACTCGCAGAAGCTTTACATAGGATGCGGATTCAGCGGTTCCTTCGCCGAAGAGCATCGCGGCGCCAACCACCTGTGCCACGTCATGAATGGTCGCCCCAAAGAGGAGTGCGGCTTCGTACTTCGTGAACTCAAGCGCATAGGCGAGCATGGGGTAGAGCACCATGCAGACGGTCGATAGGGCCGTCACTCCCACGACGACAAAGAGCGTCAGTTTTTCTTTGTGCTGACCTGGCGGGAGTGCTGCGGAGATAGCCATGGCAGCAGAGGCGCCACAGATGGCGACCGCGCCGCCCCCCAGCACGGATTCCTCTTGATTGCGACCGAGTAGCTTGCCGACCACAAGGCTCGTACCGATGGTGAGGGCGACCCCGAGCGCTACCGTCAGCACCGTGCCAGCACCCATTGCAAAGACCGTATCGAGACCAAGACGGAACCCCATAAGCGCCACCCCGGCGCGAAGGATCGTGGTGGTGGTGACCTTGATGCCGGGTTCGAGTCGTGAGCCTTTGAAGAGGCTATTGAAGGCCATTCCCAACAGCAGGGCGTAAAGAAATAGTGGGCCGCCATACGACTGGGAGATCAGGGTGGACGTCGCGCCGATGAGGGCACAGAGCAGCAAGCCGGGGGTAATTTCCCGGGCTTTTTGAAAGGCCTTGGCTACTGGGTTGCTCATGCTGTTGTCGTCTCCCTGTTGTCCTCTGGTCAACCCTATTGACACAGTCAACCAGATAAAATAATGTGTAGTCATTATAACAAGCTAATCGGAGATCTTGTGCAATCTGTTCCCCCTGCCAGACTGCTGCAGCCCCAGTCGCTCTATATGCAGCTCGCGGACCTGATTCGCGAGCAGATTCTTGACGGGACCTACACCTCAGGCGCGCTGTTGCCGTCGGAAAATGACATGCTTGAGATGTACAAGGTCAGCCGCGTGACGGTCCGTCAGGCCCTCGCCCTATTGGATCAAGAGGGCATGGTGAAGCGTATCCAGGGCAAAGGAACGTTTGTTGCGGTTCAGGCTGTGGAGCAGAACTTCCTAAGCCTGCACGACTTCTCAAAAGAGCTCATGGCAAAAGGGCACGTACCGAGCTTTGAGATCCTGAGCCATGAGTGGAAGCCCGCCACGGCCGAGTTCCGAAGCCTGTTTGGGCTTAAGGAAGACAGTGCGCTTCTGGTCATTGAACGCCTAAAAAACAGTGACGGTAGCCCGATCATGCTTGAACGGGTGCTGTTGCCGAAGAATCGGATTCCAAGCTTTCCGCTGAAAGATATTCGGTCCAAGTGGCTCTCTGTCATCTTGCAGGAGTCGTTCAATATTCGTCTGGCGCGCGTTCGCAAATCAATTCAGCCCATCAAGATTGGGCGCGCACAGGCGAATTTGCTGGGTGTGTCGTCCGGAAGTCTGGGGCTACTCGTCGATCGCGTGACCTGGTCGGATCAGGCAGATATGCCACCAATTATGTTCACTCGTGCGATTGTGCCTGCCGAGCATTCTCGTTTCTATGTGGATGTTGATGTAGAGCCAGGTCGCGGTGATCACTAGCCGCTGATCGACGATGACGCAGTCCACGACCTATCTGGCGCAGATCGTTAATCACGCGCGATTAGCCACCGCCACGCCAACGGCAATCACCTGGGCAAAGCTGCGCGTGATGGATTTTATGGCTGCAAGTTGTGATGGGCTGACGAGCGAGACGGTCACGCTTTTTGATCGCTATGTTGAGCGTTCTGGTGGGCATCCAGCGGCCACAGTTCTTGCAACCGGACGTCGATCGACTGCACTGTTGGTGAGTGCTGCGAATGCCGCTGCTGCGCATGCGGCCGAGACAGATGATATTCATGTCGACGTCACCGGCTTGCATGCCGGTGCGGTCGTGATACCGGCTGCATTAGCAGCTGCAGAGGCGAGTCAAACAGATGGTAGACGGTTCCTAGAGGGTGTGATCGCAGGTTACGAGGTTGCCGGTCGTATTGGCGCAGCCATCAGCGCGTCACACCGTGCTCGCGGATTTCATGCAACGGGAACGATTGGTGCGCTGGGTGCCGCCGCGGCCGCATCAGTCGCAGCCGGGGACGCAGACGAGCAGGTTATTTCAAGTGTCGGTCTTGGGTCATCGATGGCGGGGGGTACTTTTTCGATTCTGGCGGGAGGCGCGCAGGCCAAGCATCTTCATCCGGCGCATGCTGCGATGGCGGGTTGTTTTGCGGCAGATCTTGCTCGGCTCGGATTGGATGCCGCGTCAAAAGCGCTAGAGGTCACCGATGGGTTTTTTTCTGCCTATGCAGATGTGGTGGACTGCGAGCGGCTCTTAGCTGAACAGGATGATTTTGAGATCGCCCGAGTGTTAGTCAAGCCGTTGCCCTGTTGTGCCCATGCCTACGGCGCGGTCGAGAGCGCCCTGTCGCTTCGTGGTCAGATCAACCTCGACTCGGTCGAGTTGATTCGCATCCTGACCTATCACGCTGCAGCCGTGCTTGCCAATCGGCACCCAAAAACGCGTGAGGAAGCAAAGCTGAGTCTGCCTTACTGCGTCGTAGCGGCTTTACGCGAGCCGATCTTTGATGAATCCTGTTTTTCTGAGCAGGCGATTGCAAGGATTACGAAGGATCCACTGTTAAGTCGCGTCGTCATGGAGGATTCCAACTGGGCCAATACGGCGTTTCCGGTCAAGCGGCTCACGCGGTTAGGTATCACGGCGGTTTCAGGTGAGGCCGTCACGGTGGACAAAGAGATCTTGCACCGCCCGACAACTGATCCGGCAGTAATTCACCGCAAATTTTTGACGTCTTGTGAGCCTGTGTTTGGTCGTCACACATCAGAACTGCAACACCGAATTGAATCGCTGGACTCGACAGCAAATGCTGTCGTGGACTTGGCCAGTTTTTGTTCAAAAACTGCTTCGGAGTATCGACGCAGATCTTGTTTTATTTAACCCTGAAGGAGTCGTTTCACAATGAAGAAGGAACTAAATTTTCTCCATGGCATTCACACCATTCTGGTCACGCCATTTAAAAAGAACTTTGACCTGGATATTGAGGGCCATAAGAAGAATGTGGACTTTGCTGCAAAGTCGAGCGCCCATGCCTTGGTCTGTCTTGGCACCCAGGGTGAGTTCCACTCGTTGAACTCCGATGAGCAAAAGCAGATCATGAAGGCGACGGTTGAGGCAAACGCTGGCCGGAAACCGATCATCTGTGGCACAGCACATAGCAGTACCTTAGAAGCCGAAGCCCTGACCAAATACGCAAAAGATATTGGCGCGGATGCGGTGCTTATGACACCTCCTTATTACTCCCAGGTGACCTGGAAAGGGGTTCATGATCACTTTGCTCGTATCTCGCAGAACGTCGCGATGCCGATCATTATGTACAACGCACCAGATCGCGTCGGTTTCAACCTCACGGCAGAGCATCTCGTTCAGTTATCAGCGCTTGAGAACGTTGTTGGGGTGAAGCAGGCTTCAAGGAACATCATGGAGCTTGAAGAGTCTGTCTCTCAAGCGGGTTCAAAGCTTGCGGTCTTCGGTGGATCAGAGGCAATGATGTGGCCTTGTATGGCACTAGGAATGGTCGGATCGAGTTCTACGGCCGCTAGTTTTATGCCGCAGTATTTCGTCGATATCTATGACGCCTATAAACAAGGCCGTATGCAAGAGGGCTACGATAAGTTCATGGCGCTTGCCCCCTTCCGTCGTCTGTCCAAGAAACTTGGCCATGCTGCCGTCGTCAAAGCGGCGATGGATCGTATTGGTCTGGTCGGTGGCCCAATGCGTCCTCCTTTGGTCACCCCTGCCGAGGCCGATCTGAAAGACCTTGATGGGATTCTTGCCTCGATTGGAATCAAGTGAGGGGGTAGTACGAGATGAACTAGCGGTTGGAAGCTTGTTTGGATCAATCAAATTATGGAGACAGAAATGCGTAATTACAAAAATCGTTTGATCGCGCTACTTGCTGTTATTAGCACCTTCGGTACTTCCGCGGTGTTGGCCCAAAACTTCCCAACAAAGCCGATTACGATGGTGCTGAGTTCGGGGAGTGGGTCATCGGTTGACATCATGGCTCGGACGTTGGCTCGGGTCGTGGAAAAAGAGCTTGGCCAGCCTGTTGTTGTGTCAAATAAACCGGGTGGTGATGGTGCGGCAGCCATGGCCGATCTTTTGTCTGCGAAGGCGGACGGCTATACCCTTTGGGCGGCTACAAAGACATTTCCTGTGGCACTCAACACGAACCTAAAGCAGTTTAAGGCCTCCGATTTCCAGCCGTTGGTCATGGTTCAGGTCGATCCGTTTGCGCTCGTAGTTCAGGGTAATGCGAAGTGGAAGAATCTGAATGAGTTTCTGACCGATGCCAGAGCCAAACGGGTAAATGTCGGCGGATTTGGCTCGTCATCGCCCCATGGCCTATTTAATTACTTCCTTGCGAAGAATTCGAAGGCTAACCTGAACTGGATTCCGCATCAGTCAGGAAGCAAGGCGCTCACCGCGCTGATGGGCGGGCATCTGGATGCGGTAGTGTCGAATCCATCTTCCATGATGCCGCAGGTCAAAGCGGGAACGCTTCGCATTCTGGCGATTGCAACGCCCGAGCGCCTGAAAGATCTTCCGAATATCCCTACCTTTAAAGAACAGGGCTATGACATGGTGGACTCTCAGTGGCGTGGATTCTTTGTGAAAGCAGGCACTCCGGCTCCGATCATTGCTCGGTTAGACGCCGCTTTCAAGAAGGCAATCGAATCGCCGGAGTTTCAGGATTATCTAATTAAGACTGTGCAGTACAACGGCTACATGGGACCGAAAGAATTCTCGGCATATGTCAAGAAAGAAGTCGATGCAATTGCACCAATTGCGGACGATTTCCTGAAGTCAATCCAGTAGTTTTCCTGAAGGGGCTGTAATGAGAAGAGTCGATTTGCTCTGGTCCGTTGTGATTGTGGTTTTTGCGGCAGCGTATCTTTCTGCTGCATCCGATCTTCCACTGACGACACGACGGGGCGCGCCAGGAGCGGGTGTTTTTCCGCTTTACATGGGCATCTTGTTAGCGATCGCTGGGGCGCTTTATCTTGTCCAGGCGATCTTGGTCGTGATTCGAAAAACACCAGACAACGACTCTTCCTCTGGGCTTCCAAGCCGCCCGGCAATGGTGTTGATGGGCTACATGATTGGCTATGCCATAGCGATGCAGACACTTGGATTTCTCATCGGAACCTTTGTGTTTGGCTTCTTAGTGCTATCGACTTATTTTCGACTGCCGTATCTTCGCTCTCTGATTGTTTCTCTGGGAATGGCGGTCATCGTTCATTTTGGATTTACGATCGGTTTTCAGGTTGAACTCCCGGTCGGTTTGATTTTTTAGGGGCGAATCCATGGAAAGTCTGAATTACCTTATCGATGGATTTGCCTCGGCCTTGTCTCTGACAAACTTGCTTTATGCAACGTTCGGCGTATTTGTTGGGCAGATTATTGGCGTTCTTCCCGGGTTGGGGCCGATTACCGGGCTGTCTCTTTTGGTGCCATTGGTTTTTGGAATGGAACCAACATCAGCACTCATTATGTTGTGTGGGGTCTATTACGGGTCGTTCTTCGGCGGCGCGATCACCTCTATTTTGCTGAATACCCCGGGAGATGCGGCGGCTGTAGTCACGACCTTTGATGGCTATCCGATGGCCCGACAAGGGCATGCAGGTCGTGCGCTGGGCATTGCCGCCTTGAGTAGTTTTATTGGCGGAACGATTTCAGTGTTGGGCTTAACCCTTGTCATGCCCCTGATGTCGAAGGCCGCGTTACTATTTGGTCCCGCCGAATACACGATGTTGATCGTGATGGCTTTTCTTGCGGTCTTGACCTTGTCGAGTACGAGTAAGACGAAGGCAGTCATTTCGGCAGTCGTCGGTTTGGTCTTGGCGACGATTGGTCAAGATCAAATTTCTGGACAACCACGGTTCACTTTCGGGGTGTTTGAACTCTATAACGGCTTTGACTTTGCACTCGTGGCGATTGGATTGTTTGCGATTGGAGAAGTGCTTTTACGGGTCGAGGAGATCCATCATGAAGGAGAGCAAAAGGCAGCGAAATTCTCCAAAGCGCTAGTTACCCTTGAGGATACGAAGCGAATCGCAAAACCGACGATTATTAGCTCTATTCTTGGTTTCTTTATCGGTGTGTTGCCTGGCGCGGGAGCAACGATCTCGGCGTTTATGTCCTATGGTCTCGTAAAGGCCATTTCGAAAAATAAGGATGAGTTTGGTAAGGGTGCGCCAGAGGGGGTGGCGGCACCGGAGGCGGCGAATAATGCGTCTGTAGGTGGCGCGATGGTTCCGATGCTGGCGCTTGGGGTTCCTGGATCCGGATCGACTGCAGTGTTACTCGGCGCGATGATGATACTGGGGTTAAATCCCGGCCCGCTGTTTATGACCGAAAGTCCTGGCGTTGCCTGGGGAGTGATCGCCAGTATGTATATTGGCAATGTGATCTTACTCATCATGAATATCCCAATGATCCGGCTGTTTGCCTCCGTGTTGTACTTACCGTATTCCTACATTGCACTCGGCGTAGTCATTTTGTCTTTTATTGGGGCCTACAGTCTCCAGAACAGCATGTTTGATGTCTACCTGATGCTCGGTTCGGGTCTTGTGGGATATCTAATGAAAAAGAATGACTTTCCTCTGGGCCCACTGATTTTGACGCTTGTATTGGGCAGTTTGTTAGAGGGGAATTTTAGAAAGTCCCTCCTGACATCGGATGGTTCATACGGAATTTTCTTTGGAAGTGTGACAGCGATCTCGATCTGGGCGCTCATTCTCGTGGCGTTGTTGACGCCTACGTTAATGAAGAGAGTTCGCACCATGATGCCAACCTCGAGGTAGAGAAAGCGATGAACTTGGAATTAGAGGGAAAAGTTGCGATTGTCACCGGTGCGAGCCGCGGCATGGGGTTTGCGATTGCGAAGCGACTGGCAGAAGAAGGGGCTCACCTGGCGCTCTGTGCCAGAGATGCATCGGCGCTTGAGAAGGTGGCCGATGAACTTGCGGGGATCACGGGCCGACGCCCCATGGTCATGTCCTGTGATCTGTCGTCAGAATCTCAAGTACGTGCATTTATCGACAAAGTGATGGAAACCTATGGTGGAGTGGATGTCTTGATTTCCAATGTCGGCGGTCCACCACGCAGTTCCTTTATGGAGATCACCGACGAGGTCTGGGACCATTGGTTCCAATTGACTTTTATGAGTTATGTTCGTCTGGTTCGTTTCGTCGTTCCGAGCATGCGGTCAAGGGGTGGCGGTCACATTTTGACGATTGGCTCCAATTCGTCGATCAACCCTATTCGGGAATTTTCCCTTTCGAACGCGCTCAGACTCGGTGTCTGGGGACTTGTCAGGACGCTAACGGATGAACTCGGCAAGGACAATATCCGCGTCACCATGTTGAGTCCCGGGCGTATTGCGACAGAGCGTTACCTCGCGGCAAATCAGCGTCGTGCGGAGAAGTCCGGGCTAAGTCTGGAGGAAGTGGACGCGCGGGCGCGCCGCTCAATTCCTTTGGGGCGGATTGGAGATCCTCAGGAGATTGCCGATGCGGTGGCCTTCATCGTATCGGAGCGAGGACGGTACTTTAGTGGATCAAATTTCACCCTTGATGGCGGGCTGACGAGTTCAGGTCGAGACTCGTAGCTTTTTCTGTTTTGATGAGGAGCTGTAGATGAATCTTGAACTAACTGGTAGAAGGGCACTGGTACTTGGTGGAAGTGGTGGCCTTGGGAAAGCGGTTGCCATGTCACTCGCGGCAG
>CAYPCG010000005.1:23624-59013 GCA_964409175.1 uncultured Burkholderiaceae bacterium | reverse complement strand
TTGAGCCCGCCGATCTCGGTGGACTGGTGATGAAAGAGGCGATTGCCCGCTCGGGGGTTGATCCTGCGAAGGTCAACTACGTGTCGGTCGGTAACTGTATCCCCACGGAGTCGCGCTCACCGTATGTCTCTCGGGTGGCGGCGATTAACGCCGGCCTGCCGATGGACTCTGTCGCCGTCACGCTCAATCGTCTGTGCGGTTCGGGACTTCAGGCCATTGTCTCAACATCGCAGGCCATCATGCTGGGCGACTGTGACTTCGGTGTCGGCGGCGGTACGGAAAGCATGTCTCGCGGGGGCTATCTGTCTCCCGCCATGCGGACCGGCGCACGCATGGGGGATACCAAGCTCATCGACATGATGGTGGCGACCCTGACCGACCCGTTTGGCGTGGGGCATATGGGCATCACCGCAGAGAATCTCGCCGCGAAGTGGAATATCAGCCGCGATGAGCAGGACGCCTTCGCGCTGGAGTCCCAGAATCGGGCCGCCAAGGCAATCGCCGAGGGACGTTTCAAGTCGCAGATTGCGCCCATCACCATCTCGAGTCGCAAGGGCGATATCGTCTTTGATACGGATGAACACCCCAAGGCCACCTCGATGGAGGCGCTGGCCAAGATGAAGCCCGCCTTCAAGAAAGACGGGACGGTCACCGCTGGGAACGCCTCGGGCATTAATGATGGCGCATCGTTCTTCGTGCTGGCCGAGGCGAAGGCAGCGGCGTCTGCGGGCTACAAACCCATCGCTCGTCTCGTCTCTTATGCGGTCGCAGGCGTTCCAAACGAGATCATGGGGGAGGGCCCAATTCCTGCGTCCAAGATCGCCCTGACTCGTGCTGGCCTGACGCTGGATAAGATGGATGTGATCGAGTCCAACGAGGCCTTTGCAGCCCAGGCGCTTGCCGTAACCAAGGGACTTGGACTGGATCCTGCCAAAACGAACGTCAATGGCGGCGCGATTGCGCTAGGTCATCCGGTGGGCGCTTCGGGTGCTGTGATTGCAACAAAGGCGATCCATGAGCTCATTCGGGTGAACGGCAAGTACTGTCTGGTCACTATGTGTATCGGTGGGGGTCAGGGGATCGCTGCAATTTTCGAGCGGGTCTAAGTCTCATAGCGGGGTGGCCTTTAACGGCATCCCGCTTTTTAATATTTTATTTAGTTTACATAATACACATTATGCGACACAAAAGAAAAGCTGGATTAGGCTTATAGACCGACGCCCAGCGCCTAACGGATACCGCCGAAGACCTCCACATCGCCCTTTGGGATGTCTTTTGCCGTGTCTTTTACAGTGTCTTTACTGGCGTCTTTAGGACTCTCTTTCGATTTATCCCTGGGTTCCTCGACCACTGGAGGCTTCGAGGGGACGACGGTTACTACATCAACCCCATCTTTACTCGGCTTCGCCAGATTCGCGCTCCCAGTTTTGATGACCTCAGAATCCTGAACCGAAGGTTTAGCAAGTCTCTTTAAGTATCTGTTTGTAAATGCGATTTCCTCGCCCTCAATCCAGAACGCGAGATCTTTGTTGTTATTCTGGATGGCGTAGTCTCGGGCAGTCAGACCGGCCTGGTTGCTCTGGGTGGGATCTGCGCCGGCAGCGATTAACGCCGCAGCGGCCGGACGATGGTTAAAGCGAACGGCCATCATGATTGGCGTCGTACCATTCGGACTCGCCGCATCCACATAAGCGGACTGCTCCGTTAAAAGCTGGATCAGATCAACGTGGCCGCTCGTGGCCGCGTAATGTAGGGCTGTCCAGCCCTCCCGATTGACCTCGGCGCCGTGCTGAATCAGCGCCTCGGCAACCGGACGAAGGCCCTTAATCGAGGCCAGCATGAGCGCGTTTTCACCGAGGCGATTTTCCTGTTCTAGAAGCGCCTTTTGCTGCCATCGGGGCTGCCGCAATAGCGACAAGGCTAGACGCTCTCCTCCCTCGCGGATCGCGACCATCAATAACGTGTTACCAAGGTCATCCCGGAGTCGCTCATCCAGACCAAGTCCGGGCATCTGCGCAACGACACTCACGTCGTCTGCACGGGCCGCCAACAAAAATGTCTGAAGCGAATCACGTGCAAATGCCGGCTGGGCGAGCAGCGCAAGCAGTGCAATAGCGGTCGGCATCAGGACCGTCTTGCTGAGCAATCGACCAGGCCTAGCGGGCACCAGCGCCTCCGAGGGCTCCTGAGATGAAGCGATCAAAATTGCGCGTCGTCGCGCGGGCCACGTCTGAGACCGAACAGCCCTTGAGTTCGGCGACGCGTTGCGCAACCAGCGCGACATAGGCGGGCTCGTTGACCTTACCCCGATGGGGTGCTGGGGCCAAGAAGGGCGAATCAGTCTCCACCATCAGATGATCTAGGTCGATGTCACGCGCTACCTCGTGGACCTGATGCGCGTTCTTGAACGTCACAATCCCCGATAGCGAGATCAGGAAGTTCAGGTCAATCGCAGCCCTTGCGACCTGCACGGACTCCGTAAAACAATGCATCACGCCACCGACGTCCTGCGCGCCCTCCTCTCTAAGGATGGTGAGCGTGTCTTCGGCCGCGTCTCGCGTATGAATGATCAGCGGTTTTCTCAGGGCCTTTGCTGCGCGAACATGCACTCGAAACCGCTCCCGTTGCCAGCTCAGATCATCGGTCTTCCCGTCCCCTTCCCTTCGATAGTAATCAAGCCCGGTTTCGCCGATCGCAACCACCTTGGGGTTGCTGGCCAACTGGATCAGTCGATCCACACTGGGCTCTTCGATCCCTTGGTTATCGGGATGCACGCCGATGGAGGCATATAAGAAATCGTGTGCGGAAGCGATGGCGAGCACCTGGGCGGATTCTTCAAGCGTGGTACAGATATTGAGCGCACGGCGCACGCCCGCTGCCTGCATCCGAGCGAGCACCCCCGCGGTGTCCTCATTGAGACCCGGATAGTTCAGGTGGCAGTGCGAGTCCACCAGATGGAGTTGTTCAGCCAGATCCGTCATACCAATCCATCTTCTCTAGATAAGAACGCGGCGGAGCCGATCAAAAATCGCTTCATAAAATAGCTTTGGATTCAATGGGTGTTCGGATACTGTGCGCAGTCGCTGAAGCTCTGCCATCGTCTGGGCCCAACTCTGGTCCGATCGAATTCTCAGCGCCTGGCGTCGCAATGCGGAAGCCTGATCAGGAAACGCGCGCGGGCTGAGACCGAGTCTAACTCGGGCGGCATCTGCCATCCAGCGCATGAGAAGGTCTAGCGTGTCGGATGGCGGTGATTTGCCAGCCTTCTCTGCCCAGCGGATGGGGTCCACCTCGTCACTCGTCAGGAGTGGGATTAACCAAGGGGCCGACTGGCTCTGCTCCGTGTGCGCTTTGGCTAACTCGATATCCGGAACCGATAAATTGATGCGTCGACAGCGTGACAATATGGTGGCGGGGATGGCATGCAGCTGATCGGCCACGAGGATGAATGCGAGCGATGGTGCCGGCTCTTCTAGGGTCTTCAGCAGTGCATTGGCTGCAGCGTAGTTCATACGATTGGCTGGGCTAATCACGACGACCCGAAGGCCTCCCCGGTGCGAGCCGATATTGGCAAATCCGGCAAGGCTGCGAATCTGCTCAATTCGAATTTCCTGCGACTTCTTTTTGGCGTCGCCTGACGACCCTTCGCTTGCAACGCCCTCCTCTGAGCTCTCGCTTACCGCAGCGTCCTCAGCGGCATCGGCATCCGGACGAATCCAGCGAAAGTCAGGATGCTGCGCCTGAGCCATCCAAGAACATGAGGGGCAGCGGCCGCAACCGTCGCCGTTATCCAACGGGCTCTGGCAAAGCCAAGATCTTGCAATTCGAAGCGCAAACTCCGTTTTTCCGATTCCCTTCGGGCCGACGAGCAGGAGTGCACTCGGTCGTCGCTCCATGACGGACTGAACCGTGGACCACCATTCATTTTCCCAAGAAAATGTATTATTAATCATATAGATAAAATACTTTTCTTAAGTAAATTTTGAATTTCATCTAAGGATTTGGATGAATCAATTACCTGGTATATCTGAGAAAACACTTTAGCGCGATCCAGGTAGACCTCCCTCACCCGGGAAAAGAACGGCAGGTCCATCTGCTCAAATCGATCAGCATCTTGTGCGCGAACGGTCCTTCGGGAATAGGCGAGCTCTGCGCTGGCATCAAAGAGAAACACCCGATCGGGTTCAAGCCCCTGGTGCACGGTAGCGGCCATGGCATCAATCCAGGCCATTGAGACCCCTCGCCCGCCCCCCTGATAGGCCCGTGTGGAGTCAGTAAAACGGTCACAGACCACCCAGTCACCTCGGGCGAGCGCCGGTTCAATGACGTTGAGGAGATGGTCTCTTCGGGCAGCGAAGGCCAGCAACACCTCGGTCTGACCATCCATTGGCTGGTGCAGAAGCAGTTGGCGAATAGACTCTCCCAGAGGGGATCCACCCGGCTCCCTGGTTAGCAAGGTCTTCACCCCATACTGCCGCTCGATCTCGGCACAAATCAGGGGAAGATGGGTGCTCTTGCCCGCCCCATCAATTCCCTCTACGACGATAAATTTGCCTCGTGCCACTTGCTGGAATTCCTTCTGCCGATTGGTCTCAGAGCTTAACGCGTCACCAGTCGACGAATGAATCGATCGACCGCCGCATTGTGATCCTGGAGGGTCTCTGAAAACTCAGAGCTTCCGTCCCCGCGGGCGACAAAATATAGGGCCCGAGAGTCAGCCGGTCGCATCACGGCCGCGACCGCCCTTGGCCCCGGGTTGGAAATTGGCGTCGGCGGCAGCGTCTTTCTCGTATAGGTGTTGTAAGGCGTATCGCGCCGGAGATGGGCCTTGGTGATATCCCCCTGAAAGCTCGCGCCTAGACCGTAGATAACCGTGGGATCTGCCTGGAGCGGCATGCCCAGTCGAATGCGGTTGGCAAACACGGCGGCGACACGCTCACGATCTCCAGGATACTGAGTCTCCTTTTCCACGATTGAGGCGACGATCAGGGCCTCATATAAGGATCGGTAAGGAAGGTCAGCGGCGCGCTCTGCCCAGGCTTTGTCGAGAAACGACTGCTGGATTCTGACGGCCCGGCTGAGCAGATCACTGGCCGCAGTGTCCTTAGGGACGATGTAGATGTCGGGATAGATCCACCCTTCTGGGCTCTCATGGGGGAGGCTCAGCGCCTCGGCGAGCTCTCGGTCGGTGCGATAGACGCCAACATCAAACCGAATCTCAGGCGTTTTGGCGATCGCCTCGAGCGTCTGACGGACGGTCCAGCCTTCCAGAATGCGCAGCGCTACGACCGTGGGATCTTGACGCGCTAGTCGTTCAATCAACTGACGCTGGGTTACCCCTGGTTCAATCAGATAGACGCCCGCCTGTAGCTGTTTGAGGACACCAAACCATCTCGCCTGAAGCAGGAAAATCGACTCCTTGAGATCGAGTCCTGACTCTCGTAGCGTGGTGGCCACACCGCGGGCAGAGGTGCCGTAGGGAACGACCACCTGCAAGGGTCGCTCAGAGGGGGGTGCAGGGTAGACAATTCGATCGGCCTCTAGCGTAAACCAACCGAAGGCCGCGCCTGCAAAGAGTAAGGTAATCAAGACCAGCAGACGCAGAGATCGAATGATCGATCTGACGAACCCAGTCGAACGAATGGGTTGCTTTTTTGCGGGGGCTTGTCGGCGTGCCATACCGGTATATTAATGGGCAACGATGAAGCTCGATTCTCTAACGCCCCGCTGCTGGTCACCCCTTCCCTTGTATTGTGGATTCACGGTCTCTGGTGCTGATGCTGCTCAGTTCCTTCAAGGCCAGCTCACCAACGACGTCATTGCACTGACCACCACACGCAGCCAGCGCTCCGGCTACTGCACCCCTAAAGGGCGACTCATGGCGACCTTTCTGCAATGGCGGATTACAGAGGACACCATCGGCCATATCCTTCCGTCGTCGTTACTGGAGCGCACCACCAAGCGATTAAAAATGTTCGTACTCCGATCCAAGGCGGCATTTAGTGGGCCGGAGTCCGCACTTGCCGTGTTTGGTCTGTGGCTCGACGACCTGTCGTCTTCGGGAATAGGCGCCGCCATTGGAGACGTCACCCCCGTGACCGGTCTTGAAGAGGGTCAGGCATGGTTGATTCGTGAACCGAATAGTGCGCTCGGCGCTCGGGTATGGCTGATCGCAGACCCTGCAGCGATGGGGAAGATCGAGTCGCACCTTCAGACATTTGCTGATCGGGCTGTGCCCGAGGAGGCCTGGTTGTGTGCAGAAATTCAGAGTGGAAAGCCATGGGTCTGGCCGCAGACCGTCGAGGCATTTGTTCCACAGATGATTAATTTCGAGCTGGTCGATGGCGTGAGCTTCAAAAAAGGCTGCTACCCCGGGCAAGAGGTTGTCGCGCGCAGTCAATATCTTGGAAAGCTCAAACGTCGAACCTTTCATGTGTCGATGCAGAGTCCCGATCATGCACTGATATCCCAATTTGGCGGTCGTTCAACAGAAGGGGGGCACCCCCTAGCGCTACTGATTGGCGCAGAGGTCTGGTCGCCAAGTGATACCACGCAGCCCGTGGGTCAGGTCGTCGATGCGGCGCGCGCAACGACATCGGCAAGTGGCGCCGCGGAAAACAAGATACATCTATTGATCGAAGTAACACTTGAGGCCTGGTCAGGGGGTGGACTTCGGCTAGGGTCGCTTGCCGCGTTATCACCATCGTTGTCGCAGGAGTCTCTCCCCTACTCCCTCACGTCACCGGAATAGGACAATGGTCGATGTGCCTAATTGGCATTCGAATTCAAGCAGACGGGTTGTTGATCGCAGCGAATCGTGATGAATCGGCAGATCGCCCGACCGCCCCCATGCACTGGTGGCCGCAAGGATTTGTGGCCGGCAAAGATCTCTCCGCGGGGGGCACTTGGCTTGGTCTTTCAAAGAGCGGACGGTTTGCGGCCGTGACCAATGTTCGGGACCCAACGATCAAGGCAAATCAGATTCCTCGGGGATCTCGAGGACTGCTCGTTCGTGAGTTTCTGGAGTCGGACATGGATCCGCAACGGTATCTTGATCACCTACAAGATCAGCTGAGCGATCCCGCACCCTTTAATCTCATCGTCGGCTCAGTGTCCGCACATTCGGTATCCGGGTACTGGCTGGGTGGCCGAACTCGGGAATGCCGACGGTTGCAACCGGGCGTTCACGTGCTCTCCAATGCAGAGCTGAATACGCCGTGGCCAAAGGCAGTCGCACTGAGGCAGGCCTTAACCGCGGGTACCCTTGCTGACATCGAGCAGGCGATGCATTCCACCATGGTCATGGAGGATCATCTCCTGCCGAATACGGGGGTACCGATTGACTGGGAGCGTCGTTTGTCCGCCGCAAAGATTACCGGAACGGACTATCACACTCGATCAAGTACCGTCGTTCAGGTCAAAGGGGGGACTGCGGCGGTTAAGGAGACGGTTTGGTCACCCCAAGGCGATGCGGTATCGACCTTTCGCGAGGTCTTCTTGTTACAGAGTTAATCCGATCGACTCCGATGCCTGAGCGCATCAATTCGTTTGAATGTTCCCATAGACGACGCGATGAGTCGGCCTGCCGGGTCGCGGATCTCACCACGGCAAAATGCCATCGAGGTTGAGTGATGGTCACAAAATCCATAGGCGTGAAGCGTTCCTCGCGCAGGGCGCAAAAAACTCGTCTTCATCTCGATGGTGACGACACCAAATCCGTTGGGATCTGAAGACTTTGCTGCCATCGCCATGACCACGTCGAGCAAGGTCATGACCACACCCCCGTGGGCAGCATCTAGGCCATTTTCAAGACGTGGCTGCAGCGCAAGGCGAATCTCAGCTTTCCCCTGACCGGCCGAGACAAACTCGGCCCCAAGATGCTCCATAAACGGAGTAAAAGTATGATTTAGCGGGTTATCCATGACCCGAACGATAGCAAGACTTACCATTACGAGTCATGGACATGCCTCTATCTCATCACACCGTTGTCGGTTCAAGTCCGCGTGTGTCTGTTGCAGACCCGGCGCTTCAGTGGACGAACACGCCACTGGCACAGGCAGGAGATCCTTCCGAACCCTTTGTTCGACCCTGTGATCCTCTGCCGTTAGAGGCGCCGACCTGGTGTGCCATCTCGGAGTCCGCAGCGGCGCTCATTGGCCTGAATCCGCAGCAACTGCAATCAGACACCCGCTGGCGGGATCTGCTATCCGGATGCGCCGCACCGGATCACCTCCAGCCTTATGCCGCCGTCTATGCGGGCCATCAATTCGGTGTCTTTGTTCCACGACTCGGCGACGGTCGTGCGCTTGGCCTGGGCTGCGTCAATGGATGGGAGCTGCAACTAAAAGGCGCCGGGCCGACCCCATACGCGCGCTTTGCAGACGGACGCGCAGTGCTGCGCTCATCGATTCGAGAGTTCCTCTGCTCTGAGGCGATGCATGCGCTGGGGATCCCCACAACGCGCGCGCTCTCGTTAATCAGTTCGTCGACACCAGTGGTTCGAGAGACACTCGAGACAGCGGCGGTCGTCTGTCGCCTAAGCCCAAGCTTCGTTCGTTTTGGACATTTTGAATACTTTGCGTCGATCAACCGACTGGATCTGCTCGACGAACTGGTACGTCATGCCTTATCTCATCTGAAGCAGGAGGCGCCTGATTCCACGAGTCCGATCCGACAGTGTTCAATCGAACTGCTGACGATTACGGCCGAGCGAACCGCACGTCTCATGGCCCAGTGGATGGCCGTCGGATTTATGCATGGCGTCATGAACACCGATAACTTCTCGATTCTTGGGCTCACGATCGACTACGGACCATTTGGCTTCATGGAGGCGTTCAACGCTGCCCATATCTGCAATCATTCCGATCATTCAGGACGCTATCGCTATGAGGCCCAACCCCAGATTGGTCTCTGGAATATCGCGCGATTGTGTGGCGCCTGTCATGGACTCATCCAAGATACGACCGCTTACGAGGGCGTACTGGAGACCTACAAGGCGACCTATGCCCGAGAGATTGACCGTCTCCTGCGCCAAAAGTTTGGTCTTCAAGCGCTTGACGACGCGAGCTGGTCATCGCTACTCGATGACTTCTATCGCTTGCTTCAGAAGCAGCAGATCGATTATCCGAGAATTTTCCGGGCGTTGGCCTCGGCGGATGACGAAACCGTCTTACGTTGCTGCCCGGATCCCGATGCCTTTCAGCAGTGGCTAGCCCGTTATCGCGAGGCGTTTGCGGTCGCCTGCAATGCGCAAGGAACCGCTGAGCATGAGCAGCGGTCTCTGATGAACACGGTGAATCCAAAGTACGTCTTGCGAAATTGGATTGCGGAAGAGGTCATTACTCAGGTCCGTGATACTGGCAAGACGGACCATCTAGAAACCGTAATGGCGATTCTGGCAGCGCCATTTGATGAGCATCTCGAGCATGAGCGGTATGCCCAGTCGCCGCCAGAGTGGGCGAAAGAGTTGTGCGTCAGCTGCTCCAGTTAACAAACGACTAGAATTCGACGCTACCCCATAAGGACCATGCGACCCCTATGAAAAAAACGGATGCTGAATACCGTGCACTCCTCACGCCGACGCAATACGCGGTGACGCGCGAAAAGGCGACAGAGCGCCCATTCTCAGGCAAGTACTGGGATCACTTTGCGCCTGGCACGTATCGGTGTGTCTGCTGCGGACAGCCGCTCTTTAACGCCGACACAAAGTTTGATGCCGGCTGCGGCTGGCCAAGCTACTTCAAGGCGATCGCCCCTGATGCGATTCGCGAGGAGCGGGATACGAGCCACGGCATGATCCGCACTGAAATTCTCTGTAGTCAGTGCGACGCCCACTTGGGTCATGTGTTTGATGACGGCCCCCAGCCGACAGGCTTGCGATACTGCGTGAACTCAGCATCGATTGACTTCGACGAATCCCAGAAAGAGTCGCCATGAGACTGCTTGCCGACTGGCTTCCGATCGTCCTCTTCTTTATCGTTTATAAGGCTGTGGACCTTTACTGGGCCACAGGCGTCGCGATCATTGCGACCCTCATTGTGATGTTCGTGATGCGCCTAAAAGGGCATGCGATCGAGCCGATGCAGTGGGTCGGACTTGGACTCATCGTGGTCTTTGGCGGAGCAACCATCCTCCTTCATGACGAGCTTTTCATTAAGCTGAAGCCGACAATACTGTATGCGTTGTTTTCAGCGGCACTGCTGGGGCCACAGCTCTTTGGCAAGATTCTCTTGATGCAGAAGTTCATGGGCAACAAGATCGAGATGCCGCAGGCGGCCTGGGCGAAACTTAATGCGGCATGGGGAATCTTTTTTGCGGTAATGGCGCTGCTCAACCAGTGGGTTGCGGCCACTTTTTCAACCGATATCTGGGTGAACTTCAAGCTCTTTGGCACCATTGGGTTGATGATCCTTTTCATCATCGGCCAGGCGCTCTGGATGAACCGGTTTGCCAAGGCTGAACTGCCGGATGTCTTAAAAGACTCGGATCAGAAATAACGATAGTTCCTGAGGAGATTGCTGTGAGTTTTGTTGCCCCCACTAGCCAGGAGATCGAGGCGCGGCTGCGCGCGGCGCTGCCCGTTCAAACCCTCACCGTTCGTGATGACAGCGCCAAGCATCACGGCCACGAGGGCGCCAAAGCCGGGGGCGGACATTTCCATGTGCTGATCGTTTCCTCGGCCTTCGAGGGCAAAAACCGCCTTGCCCGCCATCGGCTTGTGTATGATCCGGTAAGCGACTGGATACCTGCGCGCATCCACGCCCTTTCCATTGACGCGCGCACCCCTTCGGAGTTTTCATGAACGTCCCTGTGTTGAACACAAGCCCCTCGGTTTCTCGTCGAGTCCGTCTCGTCGCCGCCGGCGCGCTCCTCTCCTTGTCGTCTGTAGCCCTTGCCCAAAACATTGCTGTCGTCAATGGAAAGCCTATCCCCCGCGCAAAAGCGGACGCTTTTGTGAAGGAACTGGTCAAACAAGGCCAGCAGGACACCCCTCAGCTTCAGGCCCTGGTGCGCCAAGAGCTTGTAGACCGTGAGATCCTTGTACAAGAGGCCGAGCGCCGTGGGCTCTCCGGAAAAGCAGACGTTAAATTCCAACTCGATAACGCCCGTCAACAAGTGCTAATCAATGCACTGGTCCAGGATCAACTGGCCAAAGCCGGTGTATCGGACGCGGATATCAAAGCAGAGTATGACCGTCTGACAAAGGGCGATGCGGGTAAAGAATATCGCGCACGTCATATTCTGGTCGAAAAAGAAGATGAAGCAAAAGCGATCATCGCTAAGCTAAAGAAAGGCGAGAAGTTTGAAGAGCTCGCCAAGCAGTCGAAGGATCCTGGCTCTGCCGCCAAGGGTGGCGATCTCGACTGGGCCAACGCCGACTCGTTCGTTCCCCCCTTCTCGAAGGCCATGGTGGCACTGGAAAAAGGCAAGATCACTGAGACCCCAGTACAGTCTCAGTTCGGATGGCACGTGATTCGCCTCGACGACGTTCGCGTGGCAAAACCGCCTGAGTTTGAGCAGGTGAAAGACCAGCTGGGAGAGTCAATGCGCCGTAAGAAGCTGCAAGACTTCCAGCAGCAGCTTAAGGCGAAGGCCAAGATTCAGTAATGCACTGACTCGGCTGTTCAGTGCCCTAGAGGGACCCGCCGATGGCGGGTCTTTTTATTTCTAGTGCCGACCGAGCGCTATCGGATATCGACGGTCGTCCCGGGAGCGATCAGATCAAACAGCGAGACGATGTCACTGTTGCGCATACGAATGCAGCCGATGGATCCTGGCTCTCCCATATCGACCGATTCAGGGCTGCCATGGAGGTAGACGTAACGACGCATCGTATCGACATCCCCAAATCGATTAAATCCGGGCTCGAGTCCAGAGAGCCAGAGAATCCTCGTCAGGATCCAGTCACGATGAGGAAACGCCTGTGCGAGCTCTGGAGACCAGATCTCCCCGGTTGGACGGCGACCGACAAATACCGTGTTCCACGCGGCACCCCTGCCGATCTTGGCGCGAATCTGATGTCGACCCAGAGGCGTTTGATAACTTCCCCGACGCTGTCCAGTCCCATTTTTTGAGGATGAGATAGCGACTTCCATCACCACCTTCCCCAGGGCATCGGGGGCCCATCGCAGGCCGCCTTCAAGAGACTCTGGCGCTAAGTCCAGAACCGTTAGCGTCTGGGCCTGGGTCGAGATCCGAATATGATGCTGTGGGCTGGGCATAAGGTTCAATTATCCGTCACGCTGCGCCTTCCGACGAGCGGCAAAAAACGACTGCAGCAGTGTGCCGCTCTCCTCGGCAAGTACCCCACCACGGACGTCTGCGTGATGGTTTAACGGCTTGGACGCATAGAGGTTCATCACACTACCCGCCACACCGGTTTTCGGGTCGGCAGTACCGAAGATGACATGACGAATACGAGCATGGAAGATCGCCCCGGAGCACATGACACAGGGCTCCAACGTCACATAGAGATCGCAGTCCGTCAGTCGATAGTTCCCCAGCCGTTGACTCGCATCTCTGATTGCAACCATCTCGGCATGCGCAGAAGGATCATGAGACAAGATGGGGCGATTAAATCCACGACCGATCACCTCACCATCCTTCACGACGACCGCACCGACCGGGACTTCTCCCTGGGCCGCCGCAAGACGGGCCTGTTCCAGCGCAAGCGCCATCCATCTCTGATCCGAGGACATGTCAGCGGACATATTGCGCGCGCCTATTGAAGAACGACTGAATGACTGCCTTCTCGAGCTCCACTGCAAGGAATACGATCAGACAGAATAATCCAATGATCTGCCAGGTCTCTAGACCAATTGGTGCTGTCCCAAACCAGTCATTGAATGGCGGTGCATAGGTCAGGCCAAGCTGCAGAACGATCAGTGCCAAAATTGCCCAGAGCATCCATGGGTTACCCGTCAGCACCTTCGGGGTAAGAGACGACGTCGTCAACCGACGGGTATTAAACAGATACGCGACATGGGCCATGACAAGGGTATTCATTGCGGCTGTTCGCGCAACTTCAATCGGACTTCCCCGGTCCATCTCCCAGAAAAATATTCCGAGACAGCCTGCCACTAAGAGCCCCGAGACAAACGCAATTCTCCAAATAAGATAACCGTCAATGAGCGACTGCCGCACAGGTCTCGGCGGGCGCTGCATGATGGCTTCGTCGGCCTTCTCAAAGGCAATCGCAAGTCCCAAGGTAATTTCTGTCACCATGTTGATCCAGAGAATCTGAACAGCGGTAATCGGCATGGTCATCCCCAAGAGAATGGCAATGATGAGCATCCCAGCCTCGCCACCGTTCGTCGGGAGTGTAAAGACGATGGACTTACGGATATTGTTAAACACCGTCCGCCCCTCCTCGACTGCAGCGGTAATGGAGGCGAAATTGTCGTCGGCCAGCACCATCTGTGCCGCTTCTTTTGCAGCCTCAGACCCTTTCTGCCCCATCGCTACGCCAACATCGGCGCGCTTTAAGGCTGGCGTGTCGTTAACGCCATCGCCTGTCATCACCACAAGCTCATCCAAGGCTTGAAATGCCTTCACAAGCCGCAGCTTGTGCTCAGGGAGTGTTCTCGCAAAGATATCGGTGACCCGAACTGCCCGCGCTAATTGCTCATCAGACATCAGGTCAATCTGAGATCCCGTGAGCACATTAAGCCGATCCGGTGTCGAGGAGAGTCCGATTGCCCGGCCGACAGCACGCGCTGTCTGCGGGTGATCCCCTGTAATCATCTTGATCGCGATGCCTGCCTCGCGGCAGCGTTGAATTGCCGAGGTCACCTCGGGGCGTGGTGGGTCAGCAAGCCCCACAAGCCCCAGGAAAACGAACTCACCGCGTTGAATCGCTGCGATAGTGAGTGGCTGTGAATCGGATTCTCTTGGATCAATTCGCTCAGCAAGGGCTAGCACGCGCATTCCCTGGGCGGCCAGAATGTCCATCTGACGCTGCCAATGATCACGATTGATGGGTACCGTTGAGTGATCAACCGCCATTTGTTCGCAGTGCTCGAGCACCCGCTCTGGGGCTCCTTTCATCACCACCAGGACCTCACCTGTCGGGGTGCGATGCTGCGTGGCCATCCATCGTAGGTCGGGATCAAAAGGAATCAGTGAGGTCCGTTGATACTGCGTCCGAAGACTGCTGATGTTCAGTCCGGTGGTCTCCGCAAACCGAATTAAGGCGACCTCTGTTGGATCACCAACTGTGCGTTGCTCCCCTCCACCCCCTTGAATCTCAGCGTCATTACATAGGGCAGCGGCACGCCCCATACTCTGTAAGGCATCACCAACCGTCTGCTGAACCGTCATCTCATTGATGGTGAGTGTGCCGGTCTTGTCGGTGCAGATAACGCTGACCGCCCCTAACGCCTCGACGGCAGGAAGCCGTCGGATGATGGCGCGACGACTTGCCATACGTCGAACACCAATCGCTAAGGTGATGGTGACAATTGCGGGCAGTCCTTCCGGAATTGCCGCGACGGCCAGACTCACCGCGGCCATAAACATCTCCGACGGATCGAATGAGCGCCAGACGACTCCCAATGTAAATAGAAGCGCTGCAACGACTAAGATCACGACAGAGAGAATCTGACCAAATCGCGTCATCCTTCGTGTCAGCGGCGTCTGGAGCTGCTCAACGGAGCGCAGCAGACCACTTATACGACCCAGCTCGGTCTGCAGACCCGTTGCTGTCACGATGGCCTTGGCCTGCCCCGAAGTCATCAGGGTTCCTGCCCAGAGCATCGAATGTCGTTCTGTGAGCGGTGCGGTCTGAGGTACAGCGCGCGGATGCTTCTCAACGGCTAAGGACTCCCCTGTCAGCACCGATTCATCTACCGAGAGCCGGTGAGACTCGAGGATACGAAGGTCGGCTGGAACTCGGTCTCCCGCAGAGAGCATCACAAGATCGCCCTGCACCAAATCAGCGACGGCGATCACCCGACGCTCCCCATCTCGGATGATCGTCACCGAGGGCGCGAGCATGGCCCGAATCTGATCGAGCGCCGCCTCCGCACGACCCTCTTGGATGACGCCAATGACGGCGTTAATCAGAGCGGCGGAGAGGATAACGGCGCTGTCGAGCCAGTGACCCAGAAAAAACGTGACCCCGCCCGCGACCAGGAGCAGATAGATGAGCAGATTGTGGAACTGCCGCAGGAACCGACGCCAGCGAGGCTGGCGTTGCGCTTGCGGCAGCGCGTTGGGTCCGACGTCGGCTAGACGTCGAGCGGCGTCTGTATCGGTAAGTCCGGAATCCGCATGGGAGCCCGTGAGTTCAACGACCGCCTCTGGCGTCAGGGCCCATACGGCCTGACGATCACTGGGCACTGGCTTTCTTGAGGATCGTATACAGCTGGTCCTTGAGGTGGAGCTTTTCCTTCTTCAAGGTCTCAATCTCTTCGTGCGAGCCAGGCTCGATATGCGCTTCCATATTCTTGATCTTCTGATCAAGCTCGTTGTGTTTATCGAAAAGGCGTGAGAAGTGATGGTCAGATGTCTTGAGCTTGGTGATCAGATCGCGGTATTCAGGAAACATGGCTTATCCTCTCTAAACGAAATTCGGCTGCAATGTCACCATTTTAACCGAGTCGATCGAGAGAACTGCAGGCGCCTGCGGGCTAACGTTCTAGGACATAGGTTCCAGGTGCATCGACCAGCGGAGGATAGTGATTATCTGCAGGAGGAACTGG
The DNA here is from genome assembly GCA_964409175.1 of uncultured Burkholderiaceae bacterium. GTDB lineage: Bacteria > Pseudomonadota > Gammaproteobacteria > Burkholderiales > Burkholderiaceae_A > Lacustribacter. Next base: position 43,312 of record CAYPCG010000005.1, on the reverse strand, counting down.
TCGCAGCGGCCCCGACCGAGCCGCCAGCCATTGCTGCCAGGCGGGCCACCACGAGCCGTCCTCAAGCATTGCTGTCTGGCACCATTGGTCTGGATCCACTAGTCCGGCATGCGAAGGACGACGCGATATACGGTAGTGGCGTTGTCGCTGCCCAGGGGGATTCGCAATCCCCGCATTGTGCCCCCCATCCGTCAGCACAAACGTGATTTCAGCAGGAGTAAAGTAATGCAGCTTAAAGACTGAACGCCAAGGGGCCACGTGATCCTTTTCCGTCGCAACACAAAAAATAGGCGTATCGATATCGCCTAACGAGATCACATGCCCGCCCACCACGAACCGCCCTTCGCTTAGATCATCATTCAGAAATAGACGGCGCAGATACTGACTGTGCATCTTCGCAGGCATTCGCGTTGCGTCTGCGTTCCACGCAATGAGGGGCGTCACTTCTCGTCGCTCCCCCATCAGGTACTCTTGGACTATACGAGACCAAATAAGATCACTGGACCGAAGCACCTGAAAGGCGCCTGACATCTGGCCTGCGGTGAGCACCCCTTTTTCGCGCATCTGTGCCTCGAGCAGCGTCACCTCACTCTCGTCAATAAATAAGGCTAACTCCCCGGGTTCAGAGAAATCCGTCTGCGCTGTAAAAAGTGTCATAGATCCTAGCGGATTGTTCGGTTCGCGACTGAGCGCCGCATTCGCAATCGCCAGAAGTGTTCCGCCGAGACAATAGCCGGCCGCGTGTAGCTTGGTCCCTGGATGATTCTCTTGGAGGATCTGAATCGCCTCCGTCAGTCCCAGCTGAAGATATTCCTCCATCCCAAACTGACTCTCGTTCTCCCCTGGATTCTTCCAGGAGATGCAATAGACCGTATGGCCATGGTCCACTAAGTATTCGACAAGTGACTGCCCTGGCGTGAGATCCAAGACGTAGTACTTCATAATCCAGGCCGAGATCAGTAAGACGGGCTCTGGATAGACCGAATCGGTCTTCGGGGAGTATCGAATGAGTTCGATCAGCGGATTCCGATAAATCACCTTTCCAGGCGTGACCGCAAGCTCGTGCCCCACCCGATACTGATCGACACCATGAGGTGGATGCCCCTGTGCAAGACGTTGTACATCTTCAATCCAGTTTCGGGATCCGGACAGAAGATTACGGCCTGCAGTATCGATCGTCTTTTGGAGCACGACCGGGTTTGTCCAAGGATAGTTTCCTGGAGATGCCATATCGAGCATCTGTCGCGCGCCAAAGGACACCAGATGGGCATGGTGCCGATCCACCCCGGGGACATTGGTGGTTGCCGCTTGCCACCATTGATCCAGCATCGAAAACGATGCCGCATAGAGGCTAAACGGCCAATGCTGCCAGGCATCGTTCTGAAACCGCTTGTCGAGCAGCTCCTCTGATGCTGCAGATGACTGCGGCGGGGTTGAACGCACTGCCAGCCCACGTATTGACGCTAGGGACGCTGCCGCAACTTGTCGCTGGGCCAACAGCATCAGATCCAGCCGTTTGCCAGGAGACAATAGAATATGGCCCGCCCAGTCCGTAGCAGCCAGCCATAAGGACATGGGCGATACGGAGAACGTTAACCCTGCAAGACGTGCGAATGCTTTTACATCAAGCGGATGCTTCGGGGTCTCAGGGTTGGTTGAAAGAAGCGATGCGTCAGACAGTGACGGACAGTTGTCGAATGGGTTATTCCCACTCAATCGTGGCAGGCGGCTTTCCGGAGATGTCATACACGACTCGGTTAATACCCCTGACTTCATTAATGATGCGGTTTGAGACCTGCGACAGCAGTGGGTGCGGTAGATGCGCCCAGTGCGCTGTCATAAAGTCACTCGTGACCACGGCTCGGAGTGCAACCACCCACTCGTAGGTGCGCCCATCCCCCATCACGCCCACCGATTTCACCGGCAGAAACACCGCAAAGGCCTGACTGGTCAGGTCGTACCAACTCTTTCCAATATCGCTCTGCTCGCAAAGCCCTGCCGCAACATCGGAAGGCTGCGCCTTTGTCGATCTGAGCGTCTGAATAAAGATATCATCGGCCCGCTGCAGAAGTTCCACATACTCTGGGTGAATCTCACCAAGGATGCGCACCCCGAGTCCAGGCCCCGGAAACGGATGACGGTAGACCATCTCTGGTGGAAGGCCGAGGGCCACACCAAGTCGACGCACCTCATCCTTAAATAGCTCACGAAGGGGTTCAAGCAGCGACAACTTTAAAGTATCCGGAAGCCCCCCGACGTTATGGTGAGACTTAATCGTCGTAGCCTTCTTTGTTTTTGCCCCTGCCGATTCGATGACATCGGGGTAGATCGTGCCTTGGGCCAGCCACTTTGCGTTGGCAAGCTTGGCAGATTCTTCTTGAAAGACATGCACAAACTCACGACCAATGATCTTTCGCTTGTGCTCTGGATCTGACACGCCTTTTAATGCCGTCATAAACCGATCCGTTGCATTCACATGAATCACCTTGACGCCCATGTGCTGTGCAAAGGTCTGCATGACCTGGTCCGCCTCTTTCCATCGCAGTAGACCATGATCCACAAAGACGCAGGTCAGTTGATCGCCAATGGCCTTATGAATCAGCGCCGCCGCGACGGAGGAATCAACGCCCCCGGAGAGCCCGAGAATGACCTGGTCCGCACCGACCTGACGTCGAATCTGTGCGACCGCCTCATCGACATAATCCGGCATATTCCAGTCGGCTTTTGCGGCACAGATCTCAAGAACAAACCGCTGAAGAATTGCCGCGCCCTGCTTCGTATGAGTCACCTCTGGATGGAACTGCACCCCGTAAAAACCGCGTGTCTCGTCGGCCATACCGGCGATCGGGCAGCTCTCCGTCGACGCCATCAGCACAAATCCGTCTGGCATCGCAGTAACCTTATCCCCATGGCTCATCCAGACATCCAGCAGGCCGTGGCCCTCGGCAGTGCGATGATCCTCAATATCTTTGAACAGCTGGGTATGACCGCGGGCACGGATCTGTGCATAACCAAATTCACGCACTGATCCATTCTCGACCTTACCGCCAAGCTGCTCAGCCATGGTCTGCATGCCATAGCAAATCCCAAGGACAGGTACTCCCCGTCGAAACACCGCTTCCGGCGCTCGTGGTGTTTCATCCTCGGTCACAGACATCGGCCCACCCGAGAGAACAATACCTTTAAGCGTATCCGCGCTCCCTTCGATGCCATACCCATTCACAAAGGCATCCGTCACATCACAAGGGTGAATCTCACAAAAAACACCCGCCTCACGGATGCGTCGTGCTATCAGCTGCGTGAGCTGTGAACCAAAATCAAGAATCAGAATTTTTGAATGCATGGAGACAGGGCGGGTTGTGTTCGGGCCGGGTGCGGAACACACGGCCCGGTCAAACGCATTAATCGATGTGATAGTTGGGCGCTTCTTTCGTGATCTGAACGTCGTGCACATGCGACTCTCGAATGCCGGCACTCGTGATCTCAACGAACTGAGCACGCTGATGAAACTCCGGGATCGAGGCACATCCGCAATAGCCCATACTCGAACGAACCCCGCCTGCCAACTGGAACAGGATCTGCTTGACGCTTCCCTTGTAAGGCACACGCCCTTCGATGCCCTCTGGAACAAACTTATCGGGATTGGGGTTGTCGCCCTCTTGAAAGTAACGATCCGCAGACCCCGCCTGCATCGCTCCCACGGAACCCATGCCACGGTAGCTCTTATACGAACGTCCTTGGAACAGAATGATCTCTCCCGGTGCTTCGTCAGTTCCCGCGAACATCCCGCCCATCATGACCGCGTGTGCACCGGCTGCCAAGGCTTTGGCGACATCGCCAGAGTAACGAACACCGCCGTCAGCAATCAACGGGACACCAGAGCTCTCGAGCGCCTTCGCAACATTCGCAATCGCTGTAATCTGTGGAACACCGACCCCTGCCACGATACGCGTGGTACAGATCGATCCGGGACCGATCCCGACTTTCACACCATCTGCCCCGTGCTTGACCAACGCGAGCGCTGCTTCGGCCGTTGCGATATTGCCGCCAATCACCTGCACCTGGGGATAGTTCTTCTTCACCCACTGAACCCGGTTCAAGACCCCTGCAGAATGTCCGTGCGCCGTGTCCACCACAATGACATCAACGCCTGCTGCTGCCAACAAGGCGACTCGCTCTTCTGTTCCCGCACCCACACCGACTGCAGCGCCCACACGAAGCTTGCCTTGCGAATCACGACAGGCCTGTGGGTGCTCGATTCCTTTGAAAATATCTTTGACCGTGATCAGTCCGCGCAGCGCAAATTCATCGTTTACGACCAACACCCGTTCAATACGATGTTGATGCATCAAGGCCTTGGCCTCTTCAACGCTGGCCCCCTCCTTCACCGTCACTAGACGCTCACGCGGCGTCATGATGGCCGAGACTGGCTGATCAAGCCGTGTTTCGAAACGACGGTCACGATTGGTCACAATGCCCACGACCTTTCCGTCTTTGATCACCGGCAGCCCGGAGATCTTGCGCTCCGCACTCAGTCGAAGCAGATCGCGAACCGACATGTCCGGCGATACGGTGATCGGGTCTTTCACGACACCCGCCTCAAACCGTTTCACCTTCGCCACCTCAGTGGCCTGCTGTTCGGGCGTGAGATTCTTGTGAATGATGCCGATCCCGCCCTCCTCTGCGATCGCAATGGCCAGGCGCGCCTCGGTGACGGTATCCATGGCAGCGGAGACCACCGGCAGGTTTAAGTCAATGTCACGCGTGATTTTGGTCGCGAGCGAAGTGTCGCGGGGGAGGACCTGGGAGTAGTCCGGGACTAAGAGGACGTCGTCGAACGTCAGGGCTTTTTGCAGCAGGCGCATGGGCGCTCCAAAATTCCAAAGCCGAATTATACCGACCCTCCTTCCCTAGCGGCGAGCGGGTCTCTGGCGCGCCTCACGCTTAAGCCGTGCCCGCTCCCTGCGGGCTTCCTTGGGGTCCGCCAGCAGCGGTCTCCAGAGCTCTACCCGGTCCCCTGGCGCCAACACAGACGCCAAGGTCCGAGGCTCACCAAACACCCCGAATCCGCTCGCCTGATCCCAAGCAAGGACTAAGTCAGGATGGAGCTGTGGATGGCCACGCAGCTCCCCAAGGCGAGTCTCCCGGGGGACTTGCAGGCGCTGACGGATGACCCGCTCGGGGGTGGCGTAACAGACCTCAATCTCCACTAACACCGGGATGCCCTATTCGCCATAGACGGCGTCGGCGCGCTGCACGAAGGCATCGACAAAGGTTGCCGCGATGTGGCCAAACACCGGACCGACAACCTTCTCCAGGATCGCGTTTGAGAAGTGATACTCCAGACTAAAGTCAACGCGACAGGCCTCTTCCGACAGCGCGGTGAATCGCCAATGACCTTCCAAGGATTTAAACGGCCCTTCCCGAAGGCGCATATCGATCCGCTCCCCAGGAACATTCACGTTATCCGTGCTGAAGGACTGCTTGATGCCCTTAAAGTCGATCTTGAGCTCGGCGAAGACGTGCTCCCCCTTTTGCTCTAGAATTCGCCCTCCCGCGCACCAGGGCAAGAAAGCGGGGTAGTCTTCACACTTGGCAACCAGCTCATACATCTGTTGCGCGGAGTGGGGCACCAAAACGGTTTTTGAAACGGCAGGCATCTGCGTATTTTATGTCGATCATCCAGAACAAAAAGGCATTTCACGATTACTTCATAGAGGAACGCTATGAGGCAGGGATGGCTTTGGAAGGATGGGAGGTCAAAGCCATTCGCGCCGGACGGGCCAATCTAAAAGAAGCCTATGTCATCGTTCGACAGGGAGAAGTCTTTCTTCTTGGTGCCCATATCTCTCCCCTGCCAGAGGCCTCGACCCATATTCGGCCAGATCCCGTCAGGACCCGAAAACTGTTGCTCAATGCTGATGAGATTCGAAAGCTCATTGGAAAGGTGGAGCGCGCCGGCTATGCCCTCGTTCCGATTGACATGCACTTTAAGCGCGGGCGGATCAAGCTCGAAGTCGGTCTTGCCAAGGGAAAAAAACAACACGACAAACGCGATACTGAAAAAGACCGCGAGTGGGCCCGAGAAAAACAACGGCTCCTTCGAGACACCGCGAAACGTCAGTAGCTATTGATTCTTGGCAATCGCCTGCCAGGTCTCCACGACCGTATCGGGATTAAGCGAGATCGACTGAATTCCAGAGGCCACGAGCCACTGCGCCAGATCCGGATGATCGGAGGGGCCTTGACCACAGATCCCCACATATTTTCCGGCGCGGTTGCAGGCATCGATCGCCATCTTTAACAGCGCTTTTACTGCAGGATCGCGCTCATCAAATGCGGCAGCAACGAGTCCCGAGTCCCGGTCAAGACCAAGCGTCAGCTGCGTTAGGTCATTCGATCCGATCGAGAACCCGTCAAAGTGCTTTAAGAATGCATCGGCCAGCAGCGCATTCGAGGGAAGCTCACACATCATGATGAGTCGAAGGCCGCCCTGACCAGAGGCATCCGCACCGCTGCCCCGCTTGAGCCCGTAGCGGGCGAGCAGTTTCTCCACCCCTTCCGCCTCGGCCACCGTACGGACAAAGGGCACCATCAGCTCCACGTTGGTGAGCCCCATGGTCTCCCGCACACGATGCATGGCGATACATTCCATCTCAAAACAGGCTTCGAAATCAGCCGCAAGATAACGCGATGCGCCACGGAACCCGAGCATTGGATTTTCTTCTTCGGGTTCGTATCGCGAACCACCGATGAGCTTGCGATATTCGTTGGATTTGAAGTCTGAGAGTCGGACGATCACTGGCTTGGGCCAGAACGCGGCCGCAATTGTCGCTACCCCCTCTGCGAGCTTGTCGATGAAGAACTCTCTCGGGGTGTCATGGCCACGCGAGACCTTCTCGACGGCATTCTTGAGGTCTGCATCGACATTGGGATAGTCCAGAATAGCCTTGGGGTGAACGCCGATGTTGTTGTTGATAATGAACTCCAGTCGGGCCAGCCCCACCCCATGATTGGGGGTGGACTGGAAATCGAATGCCAGCTGTGGGTTACCCACGTTCATCATGACCTTCACACCAATCGGTGGCATCTCTCCCACTTGAACGGTCGAGACTTCGGTCTCAAGTAGCCCGTCATAGATCTTGCCGGTGTCCCCTTCCGCGCACGAGACCGTCACCATCTGACCGTCTTTGACGTGGTCGGTCGCGTCGCCGCAGCCGACCACGGCCGGGATGCCAAGCTCACGAGCGATGATGGCCGCGTGGCAGGTACGACCGCCCCGGTTGGTCACAATGGCCGAAGCCCGCTTCATGACTGGTTCCCAGTTTGGATCTGTCATATCCGTCACCAGGACATCACCAGGCTGCACACGCTCCATCTCGCGCGCATCTTCAATGACGCGCACGGCACCCGCACCAATCTTCTGACCAATCGCTCGTCCATGGGCTAAGACGTCACCCGTCGCCTTGAGCTTGAACTTCTGCTGGGCATCCCCCGCCTTGTGCTGGGACTTCACAGTCTCGGGCCGTGCCTGAAGAATGTAGAGTTTGCCGTCTCGACCATCGAGACCCCACTCAATGTCCATCGGACGCTGATAGTGCTTCTCGATAATCAATGCATACCGGGCGAGCTCAATCGTCTGCTCATGCGTTAACGAATACCGGCTTCGATCGGTTACAGACACGTCTTCGGTCTTGACGGCCTTGCCTGAGGCTGCCCGCTCTGCGTCTGAGCAGAAGGTCATCTTGATCAGTTTGCTGCCCAGCTGACGGCGAATCACGGGAAACTTGCCCTTGGTTAACATCGGCTTGTGAACATAAAACTCATCAGGGTTCACAGCGCCTTGCACAACGGTCTCTCCAAGACCGTAGGAGCTCGTGATAAAGACGACATCCTGAAAACCGGATTCGGTATCCATGGTGAACATCACCCCGGCAGCCCCCAAATCCGATCGAACCATTCGCTGGATCCCTGCGGATAAGGCAACATCCGCATGGGCAAATCCTTTGTGAACGCGATAACTAATCGCGCGGTCGTTATAGAGTGATGCAAACACGTGCTTGATCTTATCGAGCACATCATCAATGCCCATGACATTTAAGAATGTCTCCTGCTGACCGGCAAACGAGGCATCGGGCAGGTCTTCAGCGGTCGCAGACGATCGGACTGCGACGGAGATCCCAGGACTTTCATCGATGAGCGTCTTATAGGCCGTGCGAATCTCAGCTTCCAACGCCTCGGGCAGCGGTGTCTCCACCACCCAGCGACGAATCTCTTCACCGCAGCGGGCTAGTTCGCGGACATCATCCACATTGAGCTGATCTAAGGCCTTATTGATGCGATCTCGGAGTCCACCATGATCAAGGAAGGCGCGAAATGCAGCCGCGGTCGTCGCAAAGCCCCCTGGGACCCGAACCCCGGCGCTGTCGAGCTGAGAAATCATCTCTCCGAGCGATGCATTTTTTCCGCCAACCGAATCGACATCGGTCATGCGAAGCGCTTGAAAGGGAACGACCCAACGTTGGGAGGATTGAACCGAGTTGTTCATTCAGACCACCTAAAAGATAATGAGGCTAACGCAGATAACTCGGGATTCTACCTAGTCTTTCGCCTATGCCCTTTTCAGCCCTGGACACCAATGCGCCCCAGTCGCCGGGCACCCCTGTGAAACCGGCCGGACAGACGGTTTTCTTTGTCTCAGACGGCACTGGCATTACGGCAGAGACCTTCGGCACATCGATCCTGGCCCAGTTTGATAGCCTGCGGTTTCGGCTTCGGCGCATCCCATTCGTCGACAGCCTGGAGAAGGCTGACCAGGCCGCCAACACCATCGTGACCCAGGGGCAGGACGACGGAAAGCGTCCGATTGTCTTTTCAACCCTGGTCAATGCAGAGATTCTGGCTCGGATTCGCAAGGTTCCGGCCCTGCATCTCGACATGTTCCAGACCTTCGTGGAGCCCCTGGAGCGCGAACTAGGCATGAAATCGAGTCACACGATTGGACGATTCCATCATGCGACGGACACAGATGCCTATAAAGATCGCATTGAAGCGATCAATTTCTCGCTGGCGCATGACGATGGCCAGTCGGTAAAAAATCTGCAAGAGGCCGATGTGATTCTGATTGGTGTTTCTCGAAGCGGAAAAACGCCGACGAGTCTTTACCTAGCCATGCAGCACGGACTGAAGGTCGCAAACTGTCCACTGATTCCGGAAGACTTTGAGCGAAACAGCCTGCCGTCGACGATTCTTCCGTTCAAATCAAAACTCTTCGGCTTAACCATTGATCCTGATCGGCTCTCTCAGATCCGCAATGAGCGACGCCCCGGATCCAAATACGCCTCGCTCGAAAACTGCCGAATGGAAGTCAGCAGTGCAGAACAGCTCATGAAGCGTGAATCGGTGAACTGGTTATCGACCACCACTAAGTCCATTGAAGAGATCGCGACGACCATTTTGACGGTCTTAAACATTGGCCGCTAGCCGCTGGTACAAACTTACTGACCAGCGTAATGTCGTCGACGCTGCATCTCAAACAGACACACCGCTGCAGCGTGAGACACATTGAGGGATTCGACCTCGGAAGACTGTGGAATACGCACGAGCACGGACTGCGCCATCAGCGTTTCGGAGACGCCATCGCCCTCTTGCCCAAAGATCCAGGCGCAGGGTTGTTCTAAGGGAAGTCCTGGCGCATAGAGCGCCTCCGCCTGCGGATGGTTCGCCGTTGCAAAGCAAGACACGCCCAGCGACGCGAGCTCGGTCAGCAACGTTGACTCAGACAACTGATCACGAATAGACAAGGCAAAGTGGGCACCCATCCCAGCACGTAACGCCTTGGGCGACCAGGGGTCTGTCGACCCCTGCAGGCACCAGACTTGCGTAATGCCCGCCGCCGCCGCCGTACGGAAAATCGCCCCCAAGTTTCCTGGATCTTGTATCCGATCAAGGATGACGATATCGCCCTTGGTGACCGTTGCGGACGCTGTCGAGATCACCAGTCCCCATCCGATAGAAGTCTCCACTTGGCTGATCTCCTCGAATAGGGCTCGAGACAGTTGTATGACCTGACCAACCATCGCCTGCAACTGGTGATCTGGGATCCCTAATGCGTCGGTCACCGAAGTAAGGGAGACGCCCTCACTGATCACGAGCTCGAAACGACCCTGACGCTCGACCGTCTGCTTGGCGGCCGCCTGACTTAGCCGTGCGCCCTCCACCCATGCCCGCTGCAGGCTGCGACGTGCTCTCGCATCAGTAACCACCTCACGGAGCTGTTTAAACTGTGCGTTCTGTCGTGAACTGATCTCATGAATGGTCAGCATCATCTGGTGGATCCGATGACGGCGCCCGAATGATCGAACTCATACGGCTGATGGAGTAGCTGGCGAACCGGCGCAAATGATCGTCGATGCACAGGGGAGACACCATGTTGTTTTAACTGAGCAAGGTGCAACGCGGTCCCATAGCCCGCATGCTTGGCAAAGTGATAGCCGGGATAGATCTGATCGAGCTGCCGCATCTCTTCATCGCGACTTGTCTTGGCCAGGATCGACGCCGCAGAGATCTCGGCGACCGTTTGATCCCCTTTGATAATCGCTTGCGTTTGATACGGCCAGGTCCATGGTCCCTCAAAATCGCACGGGCGGTGGCACCCATCCACTTGAACCTGCAGTGCCTCAACGAGGAGATCCTCTTGACGTTGCCGCAGCTGCTCGATACAGGCCTCGACCGCACGGGCCATGGCAAGAAATGTTGCACGCAGAATATTCATCTCATCAATTTCTGCCACGGTAGAAAATCCAATACCGTATGCAAGACTCTGCGCTCGGATGATGGGTGCAAGTCGTTCTCTTCGAACGGCTGATAAGCGCTTTGAGTCCGCAAGCCCCTCAATGGGGTGCAGTGGATCAAGACAGACCGCTGCCGCCGCAACAGGGCCGGCCAGTGGTCCGCGACCCGCCTCATCAACGCCGATGATGAACACCGTCGAGCTCCTCTGATAGCAACGCTGAAATTCGCTCGGCTGCACCACACCGCAACTGTTCATGCAGCCCGGTAAAGGCATCCACCATCTCTGCCGTTGCATCACCTTGATCCAACAGCGCTAGGACCTCTGACGCGAGTCGAGCCTCGGTCATCTCGTCTTGGATAATCTCTGGGACGAGTCTGCGCTGCAACAGGATGTTGGGAAGCCCGATGTCTTGTATCAGCGCACGACGCTTCATGAGCCGATAGGTCAACGGTGGGACGCGATACCCAATCACCATGGGCCTTTTAAACAGCGCCGCCTCCAAGGTCGCAGTCCCGCTGGCAACCAGGACAACATCCGCGGCGGCCATCACGGCATGCGAGACGGGCCCAGCCGTTAGACTGCCCTGCGTTGCGCCAATCAGTTGAACGCCCTGCTCGCGGGCAAGACGAAAATCTGGATGCTGTTGGATCTGACGAGCCGTTGCTGGTGACGATGCAGGAATGATGATCTGCGCATGCGCGGCAAGTCGCCGTGCCGCGCCGAAAAACGCTGGACCGTTATAACGAATCTCACCCGCGCGCGATCCAGGCATCACTGCGACAACGGGAGCAGGCCCAAGGCCGAGTGCGGCCTTGGCGGCTTGCTGGTCGATCTGCATGGGAATCTGATCGGCAATCGGATGACCCACGTAAGTCGCCCGAACGGCGCTTGATCGATAACAGTCAAGCTCAAATGGAAAGATACAGAGCATGTGATCCACGGCTTTCTCGATGGCCTGGAGTCGTTCGGGACGCCAGGCCCAGATCGAGGGGCTGACCAGATGAACCGTTCGACAGTCTGGCGATCGAAGTCTTGCCTCGACGCCAAGATTAAAGTCCGGCGCATCTACACCGAGATAGACGCAGGCGGGCCAGTCCTTCGCCCGTCGAATCAGACTCCTTCGGATCGCCAGGATCGACAAAATCTTCGATAAGGCCTCGATGTAGCCCCGAACAGCAAGGGCATCACTGTCAAACCAACGCTCAAGCCCCGCCTGACTCAACAACGGACCGCCGATCCCTGCAGCCGTCAGCGTTGGCCTTTGGTGACGTAACCGTGCCAACGCCTGGGAGGCAATCAGATCGCCGGAGGCCTCTCCGGCAACCGCAACCAGCCTATCGCACGATGCCACGCGTTGCGGATCCAAGAAACGCCAGCAACGGGCGGATGACGACTTCGTGATCGTCCCCGGTTGCGCCAACCGACGTGGGGTCTCCAAGAATGTCCATCGCCTGAGATAGCGTATGCCCAGATTTGTATAGCGTCTTATAAGCGCGTCGGAGCACCGCGACTTGGGACTCGGTGAATCCCCGACGCTTTAAGCCTTCAGAGTTCACCCCGTGCGCCGATGCCGGATTGCCCGTGGCCATCACATAAGTAGGGAGATCCTGAATCAGCGTGGTTCCTGCGCCTGTCATGGCATGAGCCCCAATCTTGACGAACTGATGCACGCCCGTGAGCCCCCCAAGAATGGCCCAGTCGCCCACCGTGACATGGCCGGCCAGCTGCGTCGCATTGGCCATAATCGTATGCGAACCGACATGGCAGTCATGCGCTATGTGAACGTAAGCCATGATCCAGTTGTCATTTCCAACCCGGGTAACGCCGTCGTCCTGCGTTGTACCAAGATTCACCGTACAACACTCACGAAAGGTATTGCCATCCCCAATCACGAGGCGCGTCGGTTCACCACGGTACTTCTTATCCTGAGGTGCGCCGCCGATGACCGCATGAGAGTGGATGGTGTTGTTACGCCCGATGGTCGTCGCACCGATCACCTGGGCATAGGCATGAATTCTCGAGCCCTCGCCGATCTTGACGCCAGGACCGACGATCGCAAAGGGGCCAATCTCAACCTGATCTCCGATCTCTGCTGAGGGATCTACTAATGCCGACGAATGAATACGGGCCATTCTCACTAGTCCTTCTGCGGCAGGTCACGCAGCGCACACATCAAGTCCGCCTCGGCAGCCACCTGACCGTCGACCAAGGCCTGCGCCTTGTATTTCCATAGCAGGCGAGACTGGCGCTCAATCGATACATGCAGCATCACAATGTCACCAGGAACGACGGGCCGCTTGAATCGACAGTTATCAATACCGACAAAAAAATACAACGAATTGGCGTCGGACTTACTGCCCATGGTCTTAAAGGACAGGATGCCTGCAGCCTGTGCCAAGGCCTCGACAATCAGTACGCCCGGCATCACCGGGTAATGCGGAAAGTGGCCATTAAAGAACTCTTCGTTGATACTCACATTTTTCTGGGCAACGATCCGCTCGCCCGGAATCACCTCGACGACCTTGTCGACCAGTAGAAATGGGTAGCGATGCGGAAGTGTCTCGAGAATTTCACGAATATCCATGTCGGTGTTTCCTTAAAAAAATCGGTATGGGCTAGACCCATCAACTGTCCGCAGGATCAGATCCGTCTGGCGCAGATCGGCTGAGTGCTCGGATTCTCTGTCGAAGCGCCGGCAGGCGCTTGACGGTCGCAGCACTCTTCTCCCATTGCGTCTGCGTCTGTAACGGAAAAACACCCACGTACTTATCCGCCTGGGTAATCGTCGAGGTCACGAGACTCATCGGACCAATAATCGTGCCATCCGCAATTGAAAGATGGCCAAGAATCCCCGCCGCGCCACCAATCTGGCAATGGGCCCCAATCACCGCACTGCCGGCCACGCCAACACAAGCCGCCATTGCCGTGTGATCACCAATCCGAACGTTGTGGGCGATCTGAATCTGATTATCGAGCTTCACCCCGTGACCAATGACCGTATCGTCTAGGGTGCCCCGATCAATCGTCGTATTGGCACCAATCTCCACGTCATCTCCGATCCGGACCCCTCCTACCTGGGGGATCTTCAACCACGCGCCATCGGCCTGAGGTGCAAATCCAAATCCATCGGATCCAATCACAACCCCGGAATGAATGACTGCCCGATCACCGATACGCACGTCCGAATACAGCGTCACCCGGGGATGAAGCAATGCGCCTGATCCAATCTGAACAGCCTCCCCCAGAATGCAGCCGATCCCAATATCCGTATCGGGCCCGATCACGCAGTGAGGGCCGATCACGACATGGTCAGCGATTCGTACGCGTTCTCCTAACACCGCCGACGGATGTACCACCGCAGAGGGCGCGATCATGGTTGCCAGGACACTGGCCATTCGCTGCTGCCGCTGAAGAAGCGTTGCTGCCCTCGCAAAATAAAGATAAGGATCTGTTGTCTCAATCAAGCAAGCGGTCAGTCCAGCCCCGCGGGCCAAGGCCGCATCCTTGAGAATAATGAGCCCGGCCTTCGTCTGAGCTAACTGTGACTGATAGCGAGGATTGGCAAGAAAACTGGCGTCGTCTGGCGTTGCGCTCGGCAGGCTTGAGAAACGACGAATAGAGGTGTCGGGGCTGCCGTGCAGCTGGCCACCCAGCGCGTCGACGAGTGCTGCCGCAGTCAGAGATGACGACCTATCGCCTGAGTTCATCGCTCGTCCAGCCGTGACCCTAAGATCAGATAGGCGGAGATCACGGGGAATCCGCCCGACGAAAACTACCGCGAGCCTGCGGCGTTTAAGGCGCGTAAGACCTTATCGGTAATATCGATTCGCGGTGATGCGTAGACCGCATCCTGAAAGACGATATCGATCTTCTCGGCCTCTGCCACCTGCCGGATGGCCCGGGTTGCACGCTCAAGAATCAGTGCGGTCTCCTCGTTCTGGCGACGATTCGCGTCCTCACGGAATTCACGCTGACGACGCTGCAGGTCACGCTCAAAATCAGCGGTCTCTTTCTGCAGCTTGCGGCGATCTGCCTCGGACATGACCGCGGCATCACGTTCGAGCTTAGCGACCATGCCCTGAAGCTGCTTGCTGCTCTCTTCGAGCCCCTGACGACGCTTGAGGAATTCTTGATCTAGCTTCTGAAGCGCCGTCTTCGCCGCAGCGGAATCCCGTAGGATTCTTTCAAGACTCACAAACCCGACCTTAGATCCCTCTGCATGGGCGACGCCTGAGCTCAAGAAGGCAATGACCAGCGCCACGCCCACGACCGCAAGCCGTATGGTGCGCGATAGCGAATTCGTCATGTGGATTCCAACTGCAGGTGCCATCATCGTCAAAGTCAAACTCCGTTCAAAAGAGAGGTCATTTTCTCACGAATTGGCGAGTTTAAAAGCCCGTTCCAATCTGGAACTGGAAGCGCTGCGTCTCATCGGTCTCTTTTTTCTTGAGAACCGTTCCAAGACTGATCTTGAGCGGGCCGACCGGGGATAGCCACGAAAGACCCACGCCCGTGGAGGCACGAAGGTCATCAAAAGCAATGGGTTCCCCCTCCTGCCAGACGCTTCCGGCGTCAAAGAAGGCAAATACCCGAACCGTTTTATCTTGAGACATCCCGGGCAGCGGCGTGAGAATTTCACTATTAAAAATGAACTTCCGATTGCCGCCCAGTGAGGCATTATCGATCGGATCGCGGCCGCCAATACCGCCCCCCTTAAAGCCACGAATGGATCCGATACCCCCGACGTAATAGTTTTTCAGCAACGGATAGTTCTTGCCGCCAAGCCCTTCGCCAATACCGATCTCACTGTTTAAGGCCAGGGTCACCATCTTGGTGAGCGGATGGAAATACTGATGTCCATAGGAGAGTCGAACGTACTCCAGCGTTCCAAATGGCGTTGCGTAATCCAGATTGGCATACTGCGACCGACCACGAGTGGGCGCGATTCCACTGTCGCGGGAATCACGTGACCAACCGAACGTGAGCGAGTAAGCAGAAAATGTATCGGTTCCAAACCGATCCAGCTCGGCAGCGATTCGTGACGGCCAGAGCAGCCGATTACCGCCATACTGACTCTGTTCGAAGTTAGCACCGATGAAGAGTCGATCCTCTTCGGTATAGGGAAGACCAAACCGAACGCCAGCCCCCTGCGACTTCACCGAGTAGGTATTCCCTGCGCTGAGTTCATCGGGTTGGAATCGGCGAACATGAAAATCGAGCGCCCGACTGACGCCGTCCTCGGTCCAGTAAGGATCGGTGTGACTGACCGCGAGCGTCTGGCTGATGCGGCCGGTATTGACATCAATCGACACGTTCGTGCCTGTTCCCAAGAAGTTCTGCTGACTGAGCGATGCCGTGAGCACCACGTTCTCAGTACTGGAAAAACCGATACCGCCCGAGACTGTTCCAAGAGGACGCTCTTCCACTTTCACCGTCAGGTCCACCTGATCGGGTACGCCAGGAATCTGGGCGGGATCGACGGTGACCTCCTTGAAAAAGCCAAGACGATCGATTCGATTGCGAGACAGACGAATTCGGTCTGCGTCATACCAGGCGGCCTCGAACTGGCGCATTTCGCGCCGAATGACCTCATCACGCGTCCGTGCGTTACCAATGATGTTGATGCGACGAACATAAACCCGACGACCTGGATCCACTTGGAGCACGAACTTGACGGTGCCCGTCGCCCGATCGATGTCCGGGTTCGGAATCACATTCGAGAAGGCATACCCAAGATCGGCCATCCGATCATTAATGGCCTTCGTGACATTCTGGAGTTCCTGGTTAGAGAAGGTGGAACCAGCTTTGATGGTCACAAGCTTTTTAAATTCCTCGTCTCGCCCAAGGAGATCTCCCACCAGACGGACATCCTGAACTTTATATTTCTCGCCTTCGTTGATCACAATCGTGATGAACACGTCCTTCCGGTCAGGCGACAACGACACCTGTGTCGAATCCACCGCGAATTCCAGATACCCTCGATTGAGATAGAACGACCTTAGCGCCTCGAGATCCCCCGTAAGCTTCTGACGCGAGTACTGGTCCGCCTTGGTATACCAGGTCATCATCGTGGGGGCGGAGAGCTTAAACTCGCCAAGTAATTCCTTCACCTTAAACGCCTTCGCCCCAACAATCCGAATCTCTTTGATCCGGGCATCTTCTCCTTCGTCGATCGCAATCTGAATCGCGACTCGATTCCGCTCCAGCGGCGTCACGGTGCTCACAATCTTGACGTCATATTTACCGCGACTCAGATACTGACGCTTGAGCTCTTGCTCGGCGCGATCCAATAATGCTTTGTCAAAGGTACGAGACTCGGCAAGCCCTGTATCGCGCAACGCCTTTAACAACTGGTCTTTATCAATCTCTTGCGATCCACTGACCTCGACGATGCCAATGGCAGGTCGCTCTTCCACGGTGACCACCAGCACCTCGCCATCGAGCGCTAGCCGAACGTCCTTGAAGAAACCGGTCGCAAACAAGACCCGCACCGCCTCCCGGGTCCCCTGCTCGGTCACCCGATCACCGATCTGAATCGGAAGATAAGAAAAGACCGTTCCTGGCTCAATCCGCTGCAGTCCCTCGATCCGAATGTCCCGGACCGCAACGCCCTGGATTGGCGAGGCAACCGGGGAAGGTGCGGGAGACTGTGCAAGACTCGCCTGAGCAACAAACACTGAAAGCGAGGCTGCGATGAGCGCCGACGGTCTGATGACCGTGGCGCGGGTGTTACTGCGTTGAAACCGTCGAGTCATTTTATGAACCACCTGAATCCCTACCAGCCCGCAATCCGAGCAAAATCATTCACCAACGCCACTACGGTCAGGCCCATGATGAGCACCAACCCCATTCGCCTGCCAGCCTCTTGAACCTCGGCAGGAAGCGGCCTGCCCCGGACAAACTCCCAGAGATAATACAAGAGGTGCCCCCCGTCTAACATTGGTATCGGCAAGAGGTTCAAAACCGCGATACTGATACTAATTAGGGCTAAAAATCCGATAAATGCATTGACGCCACTCTGCGCGGACTGCCCAGCCGCATCCGCAATCGTCACCGGTCCACTGATCTGGCGCCACGAGATCTCACCCATGACCATTCGACCCATCGCCGACAAGGTCAGCTGACTCATCTCCCAGGCGCGCGTCACCCCCTTGATCAGGGCATTCGGGGGCGACTCTGCAACATGGATCGTTGCGACATCCGCCGCCACGACTGCGCCAATTCGCGGTATGCCGTCGGCACCAATGACGGGGCGAATCGTGACGCGTTCGGTCGCGCCGTCTGCCGATACCGTCAGCGTGAGCGGCGCACCCGCCGATGTCTTCACCGTTTGAATCAACACATCGGGAAACAACACCGGTTGATCTTGGATCGCCACAATGCGATCGCCTGCAATCAGGCCCGCCTTCGCCGCCGCACTCTCTGACTGGACCTGCATCAGTTTGACGCCGCGACTGTTCGGGACGAGCCCCATTTCATTGAGCAGCTGGTTTGCGTCCGCATTACTTTTGCCATCCTTGGGCCGCACGGGAACCAGGGCTGCTTGAATCTGTTGGCCATTGGGGCGCTGCGCGACAACGGAAATGCTCGAACGCCCCTCACCGACGTAAGCCTGGGCCACCCGCCAACGCAAATCCGTAAAGCTCTTGATGGGTTGATCATCGACCACCAGCAGACGATCCCCTTGGGCAAGCCCAGCAACCGCCGCTGCAGATGCGACTGGAGGCTGCGCAATGACGGGTTCAGGCTCTTCCCGTCCAATGGAGAACAACAGCGCGTAGGCGAATGCTGCGAAGATAAGATTCGCAAGTGGCCCGGCAACCACCACAAACGTTCTCGCAAGCAAAGACTTTGATTCAAACGAGGCGTCATCCATCCGAACGTAGCCCCCAAGCGGAACCGCCGCAACCACCCATTCCGTATTCGATCGTTTCGAACGCCATTGGATCAACGCACGGCCAAATCCCACCGAGAATCGGAGCACCTGGATACCGCAGATCCTCGCAGCGAGGTAGTGTCCCATCTCGTGGACCACCACCAAAATACCAATGGCGAGCAGAAAATACAGTAACGTGCTCATAGCGCCCGCTGCGTGCAGAAGGCGGTGGCCGCTGCTCTGGACTCAGCATCTAACGCCAGCAGCGCTTCCAGCGACTCCGGGGCCGCCCAGCGATGCGACAGCGATGACAAAGTCTGCTCAACGACTTCGAAAATACCGCCAAAGGCCATGCGCTCTGCAAGAAACGCCTCTACCGCAACTTCATTGGCCGCATTCAAGATGGCAGAAGACGCCCCCCCAACGCGCAGCGTCTGCCGCGCGAGCGCGAGCGACGGAAACCGATCCTCGTCCGGCGGCTCAAACTCAAGGGTTCGGACCGACCGCCAGTCCAACATCGCCACCGATGACGGCATGCGTTCAGGCCAGCGCATGGCACAGGCAATCGGTGTTCGCATATCTGGAGAGCCCATCTGTGCAAGCGTGGACCCATCCGCGAATTCCACCATGGAATGCACAACACTCTGAGGATGCACCACGATATCAATTAATGTTTCGGGCATATCGAACAACCAATGCGCTTCGATCAGCTCCAACCCTTTATTCATCATCGTGGCCGAGTCGACGGAAATCTTGCGGCCCATCGTCCAGTTCGGATGGGCGATTGCCTGCCCGACCGTGGCATGGCGAATCGCCTGCATATCCCAGCGTCGAAAGGGTCCCCCTGACGCCGTGAGCAAGAGACGTGTCACCCCATGAGGTCTTTTAAAACAACGATAGTCTGTGCCCAGACATTGAAAGATCGCGTTGTGCTCACTGTCGATCGGCAGAATGATCGCCTGGCCCTTTTTGGCGGCGTTGACAAAGAGACTCCCCGCCATCACCAGCGCTTCTTTA
>CAYPCG010000005.1:0-23601 GCA_964409175.1 uncultured Burkholderiaceae bacterium | reverse complement strand
CCGGCCGCCGCTGCTGCAATCGCTGACGGAAGTCCTGCAGCGCCAACGATCCCGGCCACCACCATCGAGATACTTGGTGCTGTCGCTGCCTCTACCAACGCCTCGGGTCCCGACAGAACCTCGATCGTCTTGGCCCACGATGACTGGCGAAGCTGATCGCGAAGCTGCTGAGCAGCGGCCCCATCGGTCATCACGATGACCTTGGGAAGAAATCGCTGCGCCAGTCCGACCATCTTGTCGACCTGACGATGTGCCGTCAGGACGGTCGCCTGAAATCGCTCGGGATGTTGTCCAATCAAATCCAGGGTGCTCTCACCGATCGATCCGGTGGCCCCAAGTACGGCAACATGTTCAACCATATCCGAGCTCTCCCCTAGCGCGACAGGGCCCCAATTTGAACTAATGAGACCAGCCCCATGGTAACGGGAACGACGGCCAAAAGCGCATCGAGCCGATCCAACACACCGCCATGTCCGGGTAATAACCGACCTGAGTCCTTGACCCCTGCCGCACGTTTAAGCAGCGACTCATAGAGATCTCCCATCACGCTCACCAAGGTCAACAGAATCACCACCAGACTCAGAAGTATCCATCCCAGTTCGAGACGCATCCACGAGAAAAAGGTTCCGACAGGATTGACGGGTGAAACAGTACTCGTCAGTGCAAGGACGACCGTCAGTACGAGATTCGCGATAACTGCACCCGCTACCCCTTCCCAGGTCTTCCCAGGGCTAATGCCAGGCGCAAGCTTGTGTCGACCAAAGGCGCGCCCCGCAAAATACGCCGCTGTATCCGCCACCCAGACCAGCAGCAGCACGGACAAAAGAAAACTTTTTCCGAGCCCATCCGCCTGGACCAGCGCAACCCAGGTGGCGATGGTGAGCAGGATCGCGGCCGCTCGCGAGACCAGACCAGTCCCCAGCATGGACCTTCTACGGTGGAGTGACAGCGGCACGATGATCAACCAGAACAGCGTTGCAACGCCGTAAAGTGAAAGCACCCCTTCCCCGGAACCCATTGCTGCCAACTGAATCATCGGCACACGAGTCAGTGCGGCTGCGCCAAGTGCGATCAGCAGCGCGCCAATCAGGGCGCCGCTGACACGAGACATGCCAAGAAGCACCAGCCACTCCACACAGGCCAGGCTTACCAGCAGCAACAACAGTAGATCAAAGGCAATCGGGGGCGCGAGCCAGGCAACGAGAACCAGCCCAACTAACGCAATCAGTGCGGTCAGGACACGGGTGTAGAGCATTCGAGCAGTTGAGCCGAGGTACGACCGAATCGTCTCTCCCGCTGACGGTAGGACTGTATGGCCAACTCGAGCTGGGCATCGTCAAAATCAGGCCAGAAACAATCCGTGAAATAGAACTCTGCATAGGCCAGCTGCCAGAGCAGAAAATTGCTAATGCGCTGCTCACCCCCGGTTCTTACATAGAGGTCAGGCTCCGGTGCAAATCCCATCGAGAGATAGGGCGAGAGCATTTCTTCCGAAAGGGCCGATCCCGCCGCCGCGAGTTCGGGATGCGCATCGAGCATGGCACGCGTGGCCTGCAGAATATCCCACCGCCCGCCGTAGTTCGCTGCCACGGTGAGATGAAAGGCGTCGTTGTCTTGGGTGGTCATCTCGGCGCGCGCGATCATGTCGCAAAGATTCTTGTTGAACGCGGTGCGATCACCAATCACCCGAAGACGAACACCATTAGCCTTCAGATCGCGAACCTCTCGCTCCAACGCTTTGATAAAAAGCCCCATCAGAAAGGACACTTCTTCTTCCGGACGCCGCCAGTTTTCCGAGCTAAAGGCGAACACCGTCAGATATTTCACGCCCCGTCGCATACAGGACTCCACCACCCCGCGGAGCGCAGCAACACCGCGCTCATGACCCACCATCCGAGGAAGATGTCGTTTCGCAGCCCATCGGCCATTGCCGTCCATGATGACCGCAATATGCTGCGGCACATCCGAGACCTGTGGGATCACCAAGGTAGAACTCGGGGGTTGGGTCTGGTTTGTCAAGGGTCGCTTTCGGTCAGTGGTGAAGGGGGCGCCCTAGACCGTCATGATCTCGGACTCTTTTTGAGTCACGAGTTTATCAATATCCGCTATATATTTGTCAGTCAGCTTCTGGGCATCGTCCTGACCACGACGCTCGTCATCTTCCGAGATCAACTTCTCTTTCACCAGCTTCTTTAACGCCTCATTAGCGTCGCGTCGGATGTTTCGAACTGCAATCTTCGACTCTTCGCCCTCGTGACGCACCACCTTCGTGAGTTCGCGACGACGCTCTTCGGTCAGTGCGGGCATCGGCACACGGATCAGATCGCCCGACGTGGCGGGATTTAGACCAAGGTCAGAATCGCGAATCGCCTTCTCCACCGCTGCAACCAGCTTCTTTTCCCATGGCTGAACACCGATGGTTCGGCTATCGACGAGATTAACATTCGCCACCTGGTTAATCGGGGTGGGATTACCGTAGTAGTCCACCATGATGTGGTCCAAAAGACCAGGATGGGCGCGGCCAGTACGGACCTTCGCAAGGGTATTCTTGAGCGCATCAATACTGCGCGACATCTTCTGCTCGGCCGTAGCTTTGATCTCTTGTGGTGTGCTCATGATGTTGATCCTTAGACGTGAACCAGGGTGCCTTCGGGCTCACCTTGAACGATGCGAGCGAGAGCACCGGCTTTAAAAATACTGAAGACACGAATCGGAAGCTTCTGGTCTCGGCACAAGGCAAAGGCGGTGGCATCCATCACCTTTAAGTTCTTCGAGATCGCTTCGTCAAAACTGACGGTGTCATACCGTTTAGCGTTCGGATATTTGACGGGGTCATGGTCATAGATCCCATCGACTTTGGTGGCTTTCAGAACAATCTCTGCGCCAATCTCTGCCCCTCGAAGGGCCGCCGCCGTATCCGTCGTGAAAAACGGGTTGCCGGTACCCGCGGCAAAAATCAGCACCTTGCCCTCTTCGAGGTAGCGGATCGCCTTAGGTCGAATGTACGGCTCCACGACCTGATCAATACGCAAGGCCGACTGGACTCGCGCCGTCAGCCCGCAGCGGCGCATCGCATCCTGTAGCGCAAGCGCATTCATGACGGTGGCGATCATGCCCATGTAGTCCGCGGTCGCTCGGTCCATGCCAGAAGCACCGAGGGCAACGCCTCGAAAGATATTCCCGCCGCCGATGACGACTGCGACCTCGACACCCTGCTTCGTGACCTGGGCGATTTCTCCCACAATGCCATCGATCGTCTCTCGATTGATGCCGTAGGGATCTTTCCCCATCAGGGCCTCGCCCGAGAGTTTTAGCAAGATGCGCTTGATTGCAGCAGCCATCGGTCCAGTTCCTATTTAGGCAGCACGCGCAGCGGCCACCTGAGCGGCCACCTCTGCAGCGAAGTCATCCTGACGCTTCTCAATGCCCTCCCCCACGATGTACAGCGTGAAAGAGGCAATCGAGGCGCCTTTGCTCTTGAGCAGCTGCTCAATGGTCTGTTTGCCGTCTTCCGCCTTCACGAACACCTGGCCCATGAGCGTGACCTCTTTCAGAAACTTCTGAACGGTCCCTTCCACCATCTTCGCAATGATGTCCGCAGGCTTGCCTGATTCCGCAGCCTTTTCGGTTGCAATGCGACGCTCGGTTTCGATCAGTGCAGCGTCAACGCCAGAACTATCGAGCGCCTTGGGCTTCGATGCCGCAATGTGCATGGCCAGATCGCGACCCAACTGCTCATCACCACCGACCAGGTCGACCAGCACGCCAATCTTGGCGCCGCCGTGGATATACGAGAAGAACTTACCCTTTGCGGTCAGCGCGGCGAATCGACGCACCGAGATGTTCTCGCCAATCTTGCCCACGAGGGCGGTTCGCACCGACTCCACGGTGCCGCCGGCTAAGGGCATTGCGGAGAGCGCCTCGACGTTGGCCACGTTTCCAGCCGCTACCATCTTGGCGATGTCGTTAGAAAATGCCAAGAAATCATCATTCTTCGCAACGAAATCGGTCTCGCAGTTGATCTCTACGATCGCTGCGTTGCTGCCAGCGATGTGCATGGCGACCACGCCCTCTGCGGTCACCCGCGAGGAGGCTTTACTTGCCTTGCTGCCAAGCTTGACGCGAAGAATTTCTTCGGCCTTTGCCATATCGCCATCAGCCTCGGACAAGGCCTTTTTACATTCCATCATGGGAGCATCGGTTTTCTCACGAAGCTCTTTCACCATTGCTGCGGTAATTTCCGCCATTTTTTTCTCCTGTATAAAAAACGAGGGGCCGATTCGTTAAAGACTCAGGCCCCTCTCTTGTTCGGCATCGCCCGGGTTAGGAAGCGTTCTCCACTTCCACAAATTCGTCGCTCTCGTCGCGAATCGATGCCACCACATCCGCTACCGCGTTGGCACGACCATCGAGGATCGCATCAGCGACACCGCGCGCATACAGCTTGACTGCACGGCTTGCGTCATCGTTTCCGGGAATGACATAGTCCACGCCTTCGGGGGAGTGATTGGTATCGACGACTGCGACCACCGGAATGCCCAGCTTATTCGCCTCTTGGATGGCAATCTTGTGATATCCCACATCCACTACAAAGAGTGCATCCGGAAGACCCGCCATGTCCTTGATACCACCGAGTGTCTTGTTCAGTTTCTCGAGCTCACGGCCAAACGACAACGCTTCTTTCTTGCTCATCCGCTCAAGACCGCCTTCCGCCGCGGTGGTCTCCATGTCCTTGAGTCGCTTGATCGAGGTCTTCACAGTCTTGAAGTTGGTGAGCATGCCGCCCAGCCAACGCTGATCGACGTACGGCATTCCCGCACGCGCCGCTTCTTCGGCAATGATCTCGCGCGACTGACGTTTCGTTCCGACAAAGAGGACCGTGCCACGACGCTGAGAGAGCTGCTTGATGAACTTCAACGCCTCTTGGAGATGGCTTACCGTCTGCTCGAGGTTGATGATGTGAATCTTGTTGCGATGGCCAAAGATATAAGGGGCCATCTTGGGGTTCCAGAAACGTGTCTGGTGGCCAAAATGGACACCCGCTTCCAGCATTTCACGCATTGATACTGACATAGGTTTTTCTCCTGCAAGGGTTTGTCTCAGCGCACGAACTCGTCTGTTCCCTATCCGGTGATCAGACACCCTTGCGTCGCGCGCTTCGGTTTAAAAATCGGGCAGAATGCGAAAGCAGGCCACCCTTGGCATTGACATCAGGATCTTGGCCCTCCGCTAAAGCGAAAAAATCGTTTTAGATCAAGGGCTTCCGAAACTACGGGATTTTAACGCGTTATGGGCATTACCTTCAAATCAGGGCCAGAAATCGAGGCCATGCGGCTCGCCGGCCGCCTCGCCTCCGAGGTGTTGGACTACATCACCCCTTTCGTCAAGGTCGGGGTGACGACCGGAGAGCTCGACCGGCTGTGCCATGACTACATGGTAAACACCCAGGGGACGATTCCGGCCCCCCTGAACTACTGCCCGCCAGGCTACAAGCCCTATCCCAAGTCGATCTGCACCTCCATCAACCACCAGGTCTGCCACGGCGTGCCTGGGGACAAGGTTCTAAAGTCTGGTGACATCGTGAATTTGGACATCACGGTCATCAAGGACGGTTTTCATGGGGACACCAGCCGGATGTTCATTGTTGGAGAGCCCTCGATTGCCGCCAAACGGCTCTGCGAGCTGACCCGGGAAGCCATGTGGGCCGGAATCGGCCAGGTCGCTCCCGGGAAACGGCTCGGCGACATTGGGGCGGCCATTCAACGGCTCGCCGAGTCCAGCGGCTACTCGGTGGTGAGGGAATTCTGTGGCCACGGCATTGGTCGGGGTTTTCATGAAGAGCCCCAGGTGCTCCATTACGGCCGCCCAGGGACGGGGCTTGAGCTCAAGCCGGGTATGACGTTCACGATTGAGCCCATGATCAATGCGGGACGGCCTGAGATCAAAGAACTCGCAGACGGATGGACCATCGTCACCAAGGATCACAGCCTTTCAGCCCAGTGGGAGCACACCGTCCTCGTAACGGAGACCGGCGTTGACGTGCTGACCGTTTCAGACCAAAGCCCAGACCGTGAACGCGCCGCGGCCCTCCGAGCTCGCTAATACTGATCACGGGGATGACCGCGCGGTCATCCCACCACTCGCCCGCACCCTGCGTGCAGCGCTCATATCGGCACGCCAGAATAACCAGCAGCTCTGGGCCAACCAGCGCAATCCCGCGGTTCCCCTGGCCGATCTGTCGAGAGCGGTCGACCGGATTCTCAGGGCACTCTGGTCGGAGGCGGGACTTGCCCAGGCAACGCTCGTCGCAGTCGGCGGATATGGCCGAGGCGAGCTCTTTC
This sequence comes from uncultured Burkholderiaceae bacterium, assembly GCA_964409175.1. Lineage (GTDB taxonomy): Bacteria > Pseudomonadota > Gammaproteobacteria > Burkholderiales > Burkholderiaceae_A > Lacustribacter. Next base: position 17,260 of record CAYPCG010000005.1, on the reverse strand, counting down.
CCCACTCCGATGTCGATCTGTTGATTCTGATGCCTGAGGGCTATCAGGAATCAGAGGTCAGCGGACCGATGGCGAGGCTTGTTAGCCAGCTCTGGGATATCGGTCTTGATGCGAGTCACAGCGTGCGATCGATTTCAGAATCAATCGCACACGCGAAGGACGATCTGACCATCGCAACCGCACTGCTCGAGGCGAGATGGCTAGCCGGACCCAAGCCACCGGTCAGACAGCTGCAGCGGGAATGGTTTGCTGCCATGAATATTCAAGAATTCGCGCAAGGCAAACAGCTCGAGCTTCAGCAGCGGTATGCGCGTCATCAGGATACCCCCTACAGCCTGGAACCAAACTGCAAAGAGAGCCCGGGAGGCCTTCGCGACCTACAGGTGTTGCGTTGGATCACCACTGCCTTTGGTGTTGGCCAGCGGTGGAGCGACCTCCAGCGAGAAGCCTTGATCACTGAGCGGGAAGCCCGCGAACTCACGAAAGCCCAGCGACTGCTGCAACTGATCCGCGGGCAGCTCCACATCGCAGCGGGACGTCGCGAGGATCGCCTGGTGTTCGATCTTCAGCATGCCGTGGCGGAGCGACTCGCGATTCCAGGATCAGGCAGTAGGCGCCCGAGCGAGGTCCTCATGCAGCGGTATTACCGAGCAGCGAAAGCGGTCTATCAGATCAGCGCGATGGTGCTTGCAGAACTTGGACCGCGCCTATTCCCCTCGGCCTCGACCAATGACGCCGCAACGGCACGGCCCATCACGGAAGACTTTCAAGAAAGCTATGGGCTGCTCGATGTCCGCGATGAGCAGCTCTTCGCGCGTCGCCCTGCGGCAATTCTCGAGGCATTCCTGGTCCTACAGCAGCACCCCGAGTTAAAGGGGTTCAGTGCGAAGACATCTCGTGCGCTCTGGAACCATCGCGATCTGATTGATGCGGACTTCCGTCGCAGGCCAGAGCATCGTCAACTGTTCCTATCGATTCTCCAGCAGCCACAGGGGATCGTTCATGGACTTCGAACGATGAATAACCTGGGCATTCTCGGACGCGTGCTGCCTGTCTTTCGCAAGATCGTCGGACAGATGCAGCACGATCTCTTCCATGTCTATACGGTGGATCAGCACATTCTTCAGGTGATCCGAAATCTACGCCGCCTCACCATGGATGAGCATGCGCACGAGTTCCCCCTCTGTAGTCAGCTGATGGCAGATTTCCAGTCGCCATGGATGCTCTATGTCGCAGCCCTATTTCACGATATCGCCAAAGGACGGGGCGGTGACCACTCAGTGCTGGGCAAGTCAGAGGTGCGTCGATTCGCTCGCGACCATGCGATTGATGCCGAGACTACACGACTGCTTGTCTTCCTAGTGGAACACCACCTGACCATGTCACAGTTCGCACAGAAGCGGGATCTCGCCGATCCGGAAACGATTCTCGAGTTTGCAAAACTGGTCCGTACGCCATACCGACTGACGGCCCTATACCTGCTGACAGTTGCCGATATCCGCGGCACCAGTCCAAAGGTCTGGAATAACTGGAAGGCACGACTCCTAGAAGAGCTCTACCGTCGTACGCTCGCGAGTCTCACCAGCCGCTCATCAAGTCGCCAAAAGACCCCCAGCGTTCCCCAAGACGCGTTTCACCTTAAGACACAAGAGGCGGAGCGGCTGTTGCGGCTGCGCGGACAGACCACGGAGATGGCACGTGAATTCTGGCGAAGCCTTGAGCTGCAATACTTTCTGCGACACGAGCCCGAAGAGATTGCCTGGCACGCCCGCGCGCTCGCCCATCGATTCGAGACGAAAGCGCCAAAAGTGGTGGCGCGGTTATCCCCCGATCATGCAGGACTTCAAGTGGTGGTCTACCAGCCTGATGAACCGGATCTCTTTGCACGAATCTGCGCCTACTTCGACCGACAGCAGATGAGTATTCTGGACGCCAAGATCCAGACGACTGCCAATGGCTATGCGATGGATACCTTCGTGGTGGATCAGCGTCAGTTTATGGATCATCAACGGGAGATGACGACACTCATTGAGGCGGGGCTGGCCGAGGCGCTCCTGCAAAAGGGGCCGCTGCCCGAGCCCGCGCGGGCACGTCTGTCGCGACAGTCACGATCCTTCCCGATTCCGCCTGCGGTGGACCTGCGGCCAGATACCCGTGGTCAGTATCATGTCCTCAACGTCACCGCAGCAGATCGAACAGGGTTGCTCTATGCGATTGCACGCACGCTTGCGGCGCATCAGATTCGCCTACAGACCGCGCGTGTGATGACGCTGGGTGAGCGTGCCGAGGACGTGTTTCTGATTGAAGGGGATGCCCTCAATGACAACAAACAACAGATCGCTCTGGAGACAGATCTCTTAAAGGCGATTGCGGCTTAACCAGGCAGTAAACTCTGCCCCGATTTCGGGGTGACGGCCCGCTAAGGTCACTGATGCCTGAAGGTAGCCCAGCTTCGATCCACAATCAAACCGTCGTCCGAGGAATCGATACGCCATGACCTGCTCCTCATCCATCAGACGCGCGATGCCATCAGTCAGCTGAATCTCTCCCCCAGCACCCGGCGCCTGCGTTGCGATGAGGTCAAAGATTCTGGGCGTCAGTAGATACCGTCCAACCACGGCCAGGGTCGAGGGCGCCTGATCGGGCGAAGGCTTCTCAACAATCTTTGTCACACGTTCAAGGCGCTCCGCAACCGGGGTTGTCGCAACGATGCCGTACTTAGAGGTGTCCTGCCGAGGGACTTCTTCCACGGCAATCACGCTGGACCCACGCTCAGCAAATACATTGACCATCTGCTGCATCACGGGAATGCCGTCTTCACCGGCATCCATCAGGTCATCGGCCAGAAGAATGGCAAACGGCTCATCCCCGATCACCGGTCGCGCGCAGAGCACCGCATGTCCAAGTCCGAGTGCCTCAGGCTGACGAATGTAGATGCAGTTGATACTCGATGGCGCAACACTACGCACGGCATCGAGCAACGCGGTCTTGTTCTTGGCTTCAAGCTCTGCCTCAAGCTCATAGGCCTTATCGAAGTGATCCTCGATCGCTCGTTTCGAGCGGCCTGTGATAAAGACCATATCAGTAATCCCAGCGCGCGCCGCCTCTTCGACCGCATATTGGATCAACGGCTTATCCACCACTGGTAGCATCTCTTTCGGGCTTGCCTTTGTGGCGGGAAGAAAACGCGTCCCCAGTCCTGCCACTGGAAAGACCGCCTTACGGACACGTACTGACGCGCTGGTCATACTGACAACCCCCTTAGCGAAATGGTGCGATGAGCGCAAGAAATTCTTGCTCATTCATCACACGAATGCCTAACTGTAAAGCCTTCTCTAGTTTGCTGCCGGCGGCCTCTCCCGCGATCACAAGATTCGTCTTCGCAGAGACAGACCCCGCGACCCGTCCGCCCAACGTTCGCACCCAATCCCCTGCCTCATCGCGGGACAGCCCCGATAAGGCGCCCGTGAGCACTACGGTCATCGCTTGAAACGGCAGACTGGTCGGTGCCACCGCAGGTCGGTCATCCAGGCGATCAATTCGAATTTCGGAGAGGAGTGCTTCCACCACCTGCTGCTGTTCGGGCTGCCCAAAGAACTGATGAATCGACTCGGCCACCACTGGCCCGACATCGGGCGCCGTCTGAAGCGCCTCAAACGATGCCGACCGAATCGCCTCAATGGATCCAAAGAATTCGGCAAGGTCTCGGGCCGTCCGCTCGCCCACATGACGAATGCCAAGCGCAAACAAGAATCTCGATAGGCTTGCCGAACGCGCTCGATCAATCTGATCCAGAAGATTCTGGGCCGACTTCTCTCCCATGCGATCAAGACTCGCGAGCTGCGATAACGTCAATCGAAAGAGATCGGCCGGCGTCGCGACCAGCTTCAGCTCAACCAACTGATCGACAATCTTCTCTCCTAGTCCCTCGATATCCATCGCACGACGCTGGGCGAAATGCAGTAACGCCTGCTTGCGCTGTGCCGAGCAGCTCAGTCCCGCAAGACAACGACTCACGGCCTCGGAGGGCTCGCGGATCGTCGCTCCTCCGCAGACCGGACAGCGCAAGGGCATCTGAAAAGGTCTTGCGTCCGCAGGCCGAAGCGCAAGGATCGGTCCCAACACCTCCGGGATGACATCGCCGGCACGACGCACCCAGACGGTATCGCCGATCATCAGATCTTTACGTCGAATCTCATCCTCGTTGTGAAGCGTGGCATTCGTGACCGTGACACCCCCAACAAAGACCGGTTTTAGCCGGGCCACCGGCGTGAGCGCGCCCGTTCGACCCACTTGCACATCAATATCAAGCAACTCGGTACTGGCTTCCTCGGCAGGGAACTTGTGGGCAATCGCAAATCGAGGAGCACGGGAGACATAGCCCGCTCTGGCTTGAAGCGCCAGCGACTCGAGCTTGTAAACCACGCCGTCAATATCAAACGGGAGGGTGGCCCGCGCCTCGAGCACCTGGTCGTAAAACTGCATGAGGCCAGCGATATCCAGATCACTTCCTCGTGGCTGGCCCACCGGCAGTCCCCAGTGATGCAACTGGGCAAGCCATTGCGAGTGGGTCTGATGCGCAAGTGTCTGACCGGATGCGGCAACAAACTCCCCGACGCCATAAGCAAAAAAACTCAGTCGACGTCTGGCCGTAATCGACGGGTCGAGTTGACGAAGACTGCCTGCGGCAGCATTACGCGGATTCACAAAACGCTTGTCCCCTGCCGCGTCCTGCGCCATATTCAAGGCATCAAAATCCCTCTTGAGCATGAGCACCTCGCCACGAATATCAATCGTCTGCGGCGGCTGATCGGTCTTTAGCTGCTGAGGGATACCGGCAATCGTCAGAATATTCAGGGTGACATCCTCGCCGACGGAGCCATCCCCTCGGGTCGCGGCCTCCACCAGACGTCCGTTGTCATAACGAAGGTTGATGGCGATCCCATCAAACTTCAGCTCCGCACTAAAGCGGAGCTGGGGATCATCAATCGAAAGCCCCAACACTTGGGCGAGACGGCTGACAAACTGCGAGACATCACTCGACTCAAAGGCGTTATTCAGCGAGAGCATCGGCAGGCGATGCACCACCTCTTTGAATTCCCGCTTCGGTGCAAAGCCTACCTGTTCGATGGGCGATGGCAATTCTGCCGAGGGCGACGATCCAAACGATGCCTCGAGCCGTTCGAGTTCGCGCACCAGCGCGTCATACTGCGCGTCGCTAATGACCGGCGCATCCTCTTGGTGATAGGCCTTCTGATGACGACGCACTTCTGCGCGCAACGCCTCAAGCCTTGCACGATCTTCGGGTCCTGGCGCGGCAGTCGACACGCGATCCCTCACGACAGAAAGAGTCGCTGCGCCACCTGTGAACCCGGTGTCAATCCCATCTGTTCAAACTGGTTGACGCGCTCTTCTACCTGCTGCGCAATACGGGCGAGTGACTGCTCGGACAAAGGTCGACCTGCTTCATCAGTGAGCGCGCCAGAAAGCCGCGCTGCCATCTGCTCAGCGGTGTCCACCATCGACTGAAATGCCTCAATCGGCGATGCCGTCCGGGGAAGATCCAACAGAAACGTAAGTCGTCCTCCACCATCCCCAGGAAATACGACAAACCGTTGGTGATGCAGTGGTCCCATCGCATAGCGCGACTCGCCGCGCGACTCTAACCCCAACAGTTCTGCCGCTGACTGAATCGCCCCAGCGGACAGCACCTCTGGCGTCGACACCGACACCGTTAGCTGTGCGTCAACTGCGGCGCATTGATGATCCAGACTTCGTGCGCGACTCAAGACATCGGTCATCGACGGAATATCCAATGCTGCGGCAAGCTCTCGCGCAAGACGATCTAATGTCGTCTGCCACTCGGAATATTCCATCGCATGTAACGGGCCGGCACGCGTGGCCAATAACACGCCGACTTGTAACGCCGTCACGGGCGCATCGGTGGGCTGTGCAAGAAAACTACCCTCTTCAGACGCCCAGGCAAATGACAACGGTTTTGAGCCTACATGCCGCCACCCCCGCAAGGCCTGCTGGACCTGGTCACCGGATAGCGGCTTGGCGAATCGAAGTGTTGCAATCGCATCGGAAAAGGCATTCGGCATCACCGAATCCAGAACACGCTCGACCGGTGCAGAAAAAATCGTAGGCTCTTGATCCCGCTTGGGCGCACCCGCCTCAGCCCGACGCAGACGCATTCGATCTCGGAGATTGGCCACCAACACCCAGCCCACCGCAGTGACTGCAGCCACCGCAATGGCGATCTCAAGATCGGTCATGCCACCTCTTGGGCCATCGCATTGGCCGCATCAAGGTCCACGGCAACGATTCGAGAAACGCCCTGCTCTTGCATCGTGACCCCCATCAAGTGTTGGGCCATCTCCATCGCAATCTTATTGTGGGTAATGAAGATGAACTGGGTCGAACTCGACATGTGCCGCACCAGGTTACAGAAGCGCTCTGTATTGGGGTCATCCAACGGCGCATCGACCTCATCCAGCATACAGAACGGTGCCGGATTGAGCTGAAAGAGCGCAAATACAAGCGCGGTGGCCGTTAAGGCCTTCTCGCCCCCGGAGAGCAGATGAATGGACGTATTCCGTTTGCCGGGCGGCTGTGCCATCACCTGCACGCCGCAGTCTAGGATTTCTTCTCCCGTCATCACAAGCTTTGCCTCACCACCACCAAAGAGTCTCGGGAATAGCTGCGAGAAATTCTGATTCACGGTATCGAAGGTTTCTTGAAGCAGCGATCGCGTCTCGCGATCAATCTTACGAATGGCGTCCTCTAGCGTTTCCACGGCAGACAGGAGATCCGCCGCCTGTGAGTCCAAGAACGTCTTACGCTCTTTTGACTGCTCAAGCTCAGACAGGGCCGCGAGATTCACGGCCCCCATCGCTTCAATCTCTCGAGACAGCCGCTGCACTTCACTATGCAGTCCACTGGGTTTTGGCCAACGGCCATCAGGGAACGCGAGCTGAAGCTCCTCGGCAATCGTCGTCACCTGCAGCTGATGGTCCGCAAGCTGCTCATCAATCTGTTCAATCCCCACGCGAGCACCCGAGGCATCGGCATCCATCTGCGCCAGCGCTGCGCGGAGGGGTTCGAGGGCCCGTTCCGTCGTCAGGCGTGACTCCTCCAGCGCGCGAAGCTGCTGACTTAACTGATCAGCCCGCTCACGAATCTCCGCGACGGCCGCCTCGCGACTCACCCGTTGTTCGAGTAATGGCTGAAGGTCACTGTGATCCAGACTTGTCTGAATCTCTGCGAGTTCACGATCTGCATCGGCAAGCCGTGACTGTGCCTGCGTGAGTCGCTGTAGCGACTCCTGCATCCGCTCCTCAAAGGCGCGACGCTGTTCCTGCGCGACGCGCTGGGCTAAGACTGCTTCCTGAACGAGACGTTCGGCCTGTTCACGTTGGCTTCGTGCCTGCTGAACCTCTTGGGCGTGCTGCTCCTGCAGCTCGCGTTGCCGATCGGCCTCTTGCTGTTGGGTCGTGAGCTGCTGGCGTGCCTCTTCCAATGTCTGCGTGGTCTGTGACTGCTGGTCGTTGAGCTCCTTGAGCTCTTGCGATAACGACTCAATTGACGCATTCAATGCAGTATCCTGCGACGTCAGTCTCTGGATCTTCTCGTCCAATCGAAGCTCTGCAAGCTCTAGCTCATGCGCACGCGCCTGAGCGGTCTGAGCACGCTCCCGCAGGGCCGTGAGTTGCTGCTTGGCCTCCATCAGCGCCTGTTCGGCCCGACCCAGTGCCAGCGTTGACTCATCGACCACGAGCTGCTGCCCCCTGAGCGCAGTCTCAAGCTGCTCGATCTTGCTCTTTCGGGCAAGGAGTCCCGCCTGCTGGTCTTCCGCCGCGTAAAAACGAACAACGCCTTTACTCACGCGGTGACCTTCCCGAGTAATCAGCACCTCCCCGGCGCCAGCGGCCTGAGAGAGCGCCGCGGCAAGCGCATCCACACAACGAAAATCAGCGAGCCATTCTTTGACCACTTGAGCAATGGGACCGTCACCCTGTACTTGATTCGCCAGGCTGTCTGCAGCAATCGTGCGACCGCTGACTGCCTCAGGCGAGAACAACGTCAGTCTTGCGGGCGGTAGATCGCCCGCCAAGGCCGAGGCAACCGATAAAGATCCCACCTCCACCGCACCAATTCGATCTGAAAGTGCTGCCTCCACCGCCGTCTGCCAGCCCTCTTTCACCTTGACCCGCTCCCACAGCCGAGGCGTCTGATCAAGGCCCTGACGGCTCAACCAAGGGCGTAACTGATCCTTTGCATCAACCTGCGCCTGAATACTCTTGAGCGCTTCCGACTCGGCCTGCAGCTGGCTTAACGAACGCTGTGCCGAGAGCAGCTCTGTGCCGAGTCGCTCGCGCTGCGCTGTGGCGGTCTCAATCGCAGACTCTGCTGCCGCCAGGCTCTGGGTGGCCGCAGCCGCGGCCGCAAGCGATTCCTGACGCTGATTCGCAATCAAGGGCTTCGCCGACGGATCCACACGCTCAATCGACTGACGCTCTTTGGCAAGCTCTTCCAGGCGTTGCTCAGTGCGTCGGATGCGCAGCGACAGGTCTGCCTGACGTTCACTGAGCGCACGAAGTTCAGCAGAGGCAGTGGCTACGTCTGCCTGCGCCGCGGTGAAGGATTCATTGCGCGATGCGAGAGCCTGCTCCAACGGAGCAATCGTGGACTCAAGCCGAGCGACGAGCTCACGCTTTTCCGCCAGCGCAAGTTCGGCAAGGGTCTCTGATTCTTGATCTTGGATCCGCTTTTGCTCACCCTCACGTTGGGCCAACGACTCAGACTCGATGACCTGCAACGCCTGCTCGCGAGTAATCACGGCACGTTCGCGGTTGTCTTTCAGCCGACGCTGCTCTCCCTCAATCCGGGCGATGTCAGTATTCGTTTCGTAGAGTGCCTGCTGGGCATCATGCACCGCATCGGAGGCCTCATGGAACGCGGTTCGCGCCTGCTCAAGGTCCCGCTCCACCGAACGAAGGGTGGCCGTCTGGGACTCAATCTGGAGTTCTGTCTCCTGTCGACGTGCCGTGAGCTTTTCTAACGTTTGCACAAACTCTTCGCGACGCGTCCACCATAGCCAACGCTGCTTCTCATCCCGTTTGCCGCTCAGGTCAGTAAATCGTTGCGCGACCTCCGCCTGTTGCTCTAATTTTGTGATCTGGCCTTCTAGCTCCAGTCGGATGTCTTCGATACGCGCCAGGTTCTCACGCGTATCCGAGAGACGCCCTTCGGTTTCTTTGCGGCGCTCACGATATTTCGACACGCCAGCCGCTTCTTCTAGAAAGACGCGAAGCTCTTCAGGGCGCGACTCAATCACGCGCGAGATCATGCCTTGGCCGATGATCGCGTATGCCCGCGGTCCAAGACCGGTCCCCATGAACAGGTCATAGACGTCTTTACGGCGCACTGCCTGGTTGTTAATCCAATAGGTCGACTGTCCATCACGGGACAAGATGCGTTTGACCGCAATCTCGGAGTACTGCCCCCAGGGTCCCGTAATCCGACCTTCGGAGTTCTCAAAGACCAGCTCGACACTGGCACGACCTGAGGGCTTCCGGGTGCCTGCGCCACTGAAGATCACGTCTTGCATCGACTCACCTCGGAGCTCGGAGGCCTTGGACTCTCCCAAGACCCATCTCACGGCATCAATGACATTGGACTTGCCGCAGCCATTTGGCCCCACGATGCCAACGAGATCACCCGGGAAATGCAGCGTCGTTGGGTCGACAAACGATTTGAAGCCAGAGAGTTTTAAGTAAGAGAGACGCACGGTGGACGGTTTTTTAGAAAAAAGATTCGATCAATAGGGATTCCTGGCAGATCGCCCGACATCGGGCGGGTCGGCAGGTAAGCCGGGCTATAATATCACCCAGCTTTTTCCATCGTTTTGAGCTGAAAGTTAGCCTAAAAGTAGCTATCTTTCGTCAAAATTTACTTTACTTACGTCTTCTTCGTTTACCTAGAACCGGACAATTCATGCCCAGCAAGCCAACCCAAAAACTCGAGACTTTCCCCAACCCAGAGCCGACGAGAGACTACCTGGTCCATATTGAAATTCCTGAGTTCACCTGCCTGTGCCCGCTGACCGGTCAGCCCGACTTCGCCACGCTCAGCCTGGACTACATTCCCGAAAAGAAGAACCTCGAGCTCAAGGCGCTCAAGCTCTACATGTGGTCTTACCGAGATCAAGGCGCCTTTCACGAGGCGGTCACCAACAAGATCCTCAACGACATGGTGGCAGTCGCTAAACCTCGGTTCATGCGCCTGACCGCACGCTGGTATGTCCGTGGCGGGATCTTCACGACAGTGATTGCCGAGCACCAGGCACGCGGCTGGAAACCAAAGCCGCGAGTGGATCTTCCCAGCTTTGATCGACAGTCCTCGACAACACAGTAACCACCCCACAACGTTTAGACCAACCCTTTCCTAGATCGGAACCCCGTTGATGAGCACAACACAGCACGCCAATTTAATGGACACCATTGATGCCGCATGGGAGGCACGGACAACCCTAAGTCCCACAAACGCGCCGAAAGATATCGTCGACGCCGTCCATCGTGTCATCGGAGATCTCGACCGAGGTGCGATCCGAGTGGCCGAGAAGATCAATGGCAACTGGGTGACCCATCAATGGATCAAGAAGGCCGTCCTGCTGAGTTTTCGACTCAAAGATAACCAGCCCGTGCGTTCGGGGGACCTTCAGTTTTTCGACAAGGTCGAAACAAAGTTTGCCAAATTTCAAGACAGTGACTTCAAAGCCGCCGGCGTGCGCGTCGTGCCCCCTGCCACAGCGCGTCATGGCGCATTTATCGGAAAGAACGTGGTGCTCATGCCGTCCTACGTCAACATCGGTGCCTATGTCGATGAGGGAACGATGGTGGACACGTGGGCAACGGTAGGCTCGTGCGCACAGATTGGAAAGAACGTCCACCTTTCGGGAGGGGTCGGGATTGGGGGAGTGTTGGAACCCTTGCAGGCAAACCCCACCATCATCGAAGACAACTGTTTTATTGGTGCGCGCTCGGAAATCGTTGAGGGCGTTATTGTGGAAGAGAATGCAGTGCTATCGATGGGAGTCTTTATCGGCCAGTCCACAAAGATTTTTGATCGACAGACAGGCGAGATCACCTACGGACGTGTTCCCTCCGGTGCGGTCGTCGTGCCTGGTAGCCTCCCCTCGGCGGACGGTCGATACAGCCTCGCCTGCGCCGTGATCGTGAAGCGTGTTGACGCACAGACCCGTGCAAAAACAGGGATCAACGAACTCCTCCGGGGTGACTAGTCCATGCGCAACCCCCACGCCGCAATCAGGCTCTACGGTATCCCGAACTGCGATCAGGTTCGGGCCGCCCGAGCCTGGCTCAATCAGCAAGGCATTACTGCAGAGTTCGTTGATCTGAAGAAGACTGGCCTTGCACAGACCACACTGGATCGATGGCTCACTCATCTTCCCTGGGATGCGCTACTGAATCGTCGTGGGATGACCTGGCGCGCACTTGACGCGGGCGCACGCGCGCAGATTGTGGACCAACAGAGCGCCGCAGAGCTCATGATGGCGCAGCCGTTAGTCGTAAAACGCCCCGTGCTTGAATTCGGAGAAAAGATTTCGGTAGGGTTCTCAGCGCCCCTCTACCAAAGTCTTTTCCTTGATGCTGTCAGCACCTCCAAATAACCCACTGCGCCGCAACCAAGCCCATGTCCCAGACCTCTGCTGCCTCCTCTGACCCGACCGTATCCCTCGCTCAGGCACTGATTCGACGCGCCTCTGTCACCCCCGATGACGCGGGCTGTTGCGAGCTCATTGCTGAGCGACTCACTCCTTTAGGTTTCAAGGTCGAGTTTCTTCGCTTTGGCCAGGTGACCAATCTCTGGGCAGTCCGCGAAGGGGGGCGCCCGGGTCCGACACTTGTTCTGGCGGGTCATACCGACGTCGTTCCCACAGGCCCACTGGATCAATGGAAGCACCCGCCGTTTGCTGCGGACATCGACGATGGGATGCTTGTCGGACGTGGCGCTGCAGATATGAAATCGTCTATTGCTGCGTTCGTCGTGGCAACAGAGCGTTTCCTAGCAACACGGCCTGTGTTCGAGGGACGCCTTGCCTACCTCATCACCTCCGACGAAGAAGGACCTGCAATTGATGGCACGGTGCAGGTTGTCCGTGAGCTTGCCCACCGCGGTGAACTTCTTAGCTATTGCATTATCGGCGAGCCAACGAGTGTGGATGCGCTTGGTGACATGATCAAGAATGGCCGACGCGGTTCGCTATCCGGGAATCTCACCATCAAAGGAAAGCAAGGGCACATTGCCTACCCCCATCAAGCGGTCAATCCGATTCACCAGTTTGCTCCCGCACTGACGGAACTTGCCGCGATGCGCTGGGACGATGGCAACACTTATTTCCCGCCGACCACCTGGCAGGTTTCGAATATTCACTCCGGAACAGGGGCGACAAATGTCATCCCTGGAACCCTGAGTGCCCAGTTCAATTTTCGTTTCGGGAGTGTCAGCTCTCCAGACGATCTGCGTCACCGACTCGAGGCCGTACTTGCGAAGCATGGGCTGACCTTTGAGATTCAATGGACACTTGGTGGCGACCCGTACCTCACCGCGCCAGGCACGTTGTGTAACACGGTTTCCGACGCTGTCAGTGCCGTGACGGGTCGAACCGCCACGCTGTCGACAACGGGGGGGACGTCCGATGGCCGTTTCATTGCGAAGCATTGTCGAGAGGTCATCGAGTTTGGTCCTGTGAACGCCACAATTCATCAGATCAATGAATCAGTTGCCGTGGCCGATCTCGATCCCCTTCGCGAGATCTATCAGCGTGCAATCAGCGGTCTTTTAAAAGCGCCCGCTGGGTAGACCAGTGACACTAGGCGAGATGATTGCGCACGCCGAGGCGCGTCTGATCGATGCGAATCTCGAGTATGGTCAAGGCACGACGAACGCCTGGGATGAGGCACGCTGGCTCGCCCTGGCCGCACTAGATCTTCCTGTAGACAGCGACGAGGACATCGAGACCTTGGTGCTCACGTCCGAGCAGCAGCGGCAGATCGAATCGGTGATCAGCCGTCGTATTCAGACACGCGAACCCGCAGCGTACATCACAGGCATTGCGTGGCTGAAGGGGTATCCGTTTCGGGTCGATCCCCGAGTGATTATTCCGCGATCCTTTATTGCCGAACTGATCCTTGACCACTTTCAGCCCTGGTGTCGCGACCCGGATACCATTCATCGCGCGCTTGATCTCTGCACAGGTTCTGGATGCCTTGCCATCATGATTGCAGATCAGTTTCCTCAGTCACGGGTCGTCGCCTCGGACCTAAGTCGGAGCGCCTTAGAGGTGGCGCAGACCAACTGTGAAGACTACGAGGTGACTGATCAGATCATGCTAGTTCAGAGCGATCTTTTTAACGATATTCCCGTGACACTTGGGCCATTTGATCTCATCGTCTCAAACCCCCCTTACGTGCCCCAGGAAAAGGCCAGCAAGATGCCCGCAGAATTTCAGCACGAGCCAGCGCTAGCCCTTTACGCGGCCGATGACGGTATGGCGCTCGTTCGCCGCATCCTGCGGGATGCACCCCGTTTTCTCAGTGCTCACGGTCTGTTAGTCGTGGAGGTCGGGCATGAGCGCGATGCCTGCGAATCACTCTGTCACCGGGAATTCTCTGGACTACCGCTGACCTGGATCGAGACCGACGAACAGTCCGATAATGTTTTTTGCGTGACGAAAGATCTTTTAGACCAATACCCCTGGAGACCACTCTCATGATCACCCTCTATACCTGGCCGACCCCGAACGGAAAAAAAGTTCAGATCATGCTTGAAGAAACCGGACTTCCCTACACGGCAGTCCCGATCAACATCTCTAAGAACGAGCAGTTCGCCCCAGCGTTTCTCAAGATCAGCCCAAACAACAAAATTCCGGCCATCGTGGATGACGAAGGGCCTGACGGCAACGGTAGCCCTTACTCCGTGTTTGAGTCGGGCGCCATTTTGGTCTACCTGGCGGGGAAATCCGGACGATTCATGGGCAAGACCGATCGCGAACGTTACGACACGTTGCAGTGGCTCATGTTTCAAATGGGCGGGGTGGGCCCCATGCTCGGTCAGGCCCATCATTTTCGAATTTATGCGCCTGAAAAAGTCAGCTATGCGATTGATCGATACACCAACGAAGCAAAGCGACTCTACGGCGTGATGGATAAGCGGTTAGGTCAGGCCGAGTATCTTGCGGGCCGTCAGTACTCGATTGCCGATATCGCGACATGGCCTTGGGTTGCGTCCTTTGAGCGTCAGGGGGTTACCTTGTCTGATTTTCCGCATGTGGAGCGCTGGTTCCGCACCATCGAGAAACGCCCGGCGGTACAGCGCGGGATTCAGTTGTTTGCCGATCTCCGACCCTGAGCGTTCGCTGATGTCCGTCTTCCCGTCTGTCTCGCCGCGCTCCCCCGGTCCACGGGTGGTCACCATTCGGGAGGCGGCAGAGGACTGGTCTCAGTTCGATGAGATCATCGACGTCAGGACTCCCCTCGAATGGGAGGCAGATCGGATTCCTGGTGCGACAAATGCGCCGGTGCTCAGTAACGAAGAACGCGCGCTCGTGGGCACGCGTTATGCAGCATCCGCATTCGAGGCCAAGAAAATCGGGGCGGCCCTGGTGGCCAAGAATATCGCCGTTGCACTCGAGTCTCAGTTCAGCGATCGTCCTCGTGACTGGCGCCCCTTGGTCTATTGCTGGAGAGGCGGTAATCGAAGCAATGCCCTAGCGACCGTCATGCATCGTATTGGCTGGAAGACCACCGTGCTTGAGGGTGGGTATACCGCCTATCGACGATTTCTGATCGAGGATCTTGAGCAGCAGGTGCGCCGGCTTCACTACGTTGTGATCTGTGGGGTCACGGGCTCTGGCAAGACCGAGTTTCTTCGACAGCTTGCGCAACAAGGCCATCAGGTGATCGATTTAGAGGGGCTTGCCCATCATCGGGGTTCTCTTCTCGGCAATGAGCCGCAAGGGGATCAGCCCACTCAAAAAACCTTTGAGAGCATTCTCTGGAAGTCGCTCACCCGGATGACGGCAGACCGACCCGTTTATGTCGAATCAGAGAGTAAAAAAATCGGCCGACTCCAGGTGCCCGATGCGCTAATGACCGCGATGCGGGTGTCCCCCTGCATTGAGCTCACACCCTCCCTAGAAGAGCGCGTAAATTTCCTATGCCAGGACTATCAACACTTCTTTCATGCGCCAGACCAGCTCAAGGGGCAGCTCGCGAAACTCAAAGCACTGGTTGGACATGACACCCTTGCACGGTGGGAATCCCTGATCAATCAGGCAGACTGGAAAGGCCTTGTCAGTGCCCTGCTAGAGGAGCACTACGACCCAACCTATCATCGATCCATGCGTCGAAATTATGTCGGGTACACCGCTGCCAAGCGACTGCCGGGCCACCCGGGTCTAGCACCATCCCGACCCATTGAACGGTCAGTGCTCCGGCTCAGCGATTAGGACAGCCCGCCTAACGAGCGGGAGACTTCGCGAGCTTCTCGGGATATAACGTTACCCCGACCGATTCGCGACGTGCGGCGATCCAACGATCCAGCAGGTCCTGCGCACTGGCGCGCTCAAGCATCTGAAATGCACGACCGACCACATCTCGGACAGCGGGGCTATCGCTTGACGGCACCTTTGCGGCATCAATCACAACGACCCATGCCGCAGGATTGGCCTGACTCGTGGGAACGGAGAGGACCGCCGGTAACGACTTCAGCTCGGCCGAAAAGATCGCAGCAAGAACCTCCTGCGGAAGGTCTAACTTCTGGCCATCTCTGCCCTGCGGCGTTCTGGGGTAAGTCTTTGCAGGAGACAGACCTGCGAGCGCCGCAACGCCCGACTGAGCTGCGGTCTGTGCCTGCTGATTCGCAAGATCAGCCGCTTTGCGATCACGCAGTTCTTTCTCAATACGCGCAGTCACAGACGCCAGCGGCATCGGTGATGCGGGTCGGTGACTGATCACCCGTCCACTGGCCAACAGTCCCGGAGCGATCTCAACCGCCTCCGTGTTGCGCTTATTCACCAACGCATCCGCACCAAAGAGTGCCGCATTAAACCTCGGATGGGTCAGTACCCGCTGCACATCCTGCGCTGCTTTCGCGGCGGAGGATCCCGGTGCTAACCCCTGACGACGCACGCCCTGCAGGGTCAGGATGGGTAATCCCAGTTTCTTTGCCGCAGGCTCCAGGCTATCCGACTGCTCATAGACCAGATTCGAGAACTGCTCGACCATATCCGCAGTGCCAGGTTTAGTGAACATCACCAACGCGACATCAACTTCTTCAGGACTCTGGAAAAGCGCCTGATTTGACTGATAAAACGAGGCGATTTCATCTTGCGTCACGGTGACACCAGCGGCAAGCTCAGAGACGCCGATACGCTTGACACGAACCGTGCGTTCCTCGAGCGATACTTGCGCAAGTCGTCGCGCCACCGAGCGAGGCGCCAACGTTGAGCCTGCGAGTGCTGCAGGAAGAATTTCAATCGATAGATCGGCACGCAGCTGTGCCTCAAACCCCGCCGCGGTCAGCCCCTGTGCCTTGAGCACCTGCTGATACTGATCCATATTGAAGCGGCCGTCTTTCTGCGCCGCTGGAATCCCGGCGATCGTCTGCCGAATCTGATCGTCGGTCACACGAATCTTGTAATCATTGACAGCATTCAGCAGAAGCTGCT
Organism: uncultured Burkholderiaceae bacterium; assembly: GCA_964409175.1. Classification (GTDB taxonomy): domain Bacteria; phylum Pseudomonadota; class Gammaproteobacteria; order Burkholderiales; family Burkholderiaceae_A; genus Lacustribacter. The sequence continues at coordinate 504 of CAYPCG010000005.1, read as the reverse complement.
GGTTGACCAGGTCATCGAGTGTGGCGCGACGCGCTGCGTCGGAATCGAAAAGTGCTGGATCGACACGCCCGCCAAGCTGGGCCTGGAGACGATTAAGTGAGTCCTGGTGGACGCGCTCCCACTGGTTCAAGTCAATTTTTTGACGTCCCACCTTCGCAACGGTCGTCGCATCACTGGACGGCGCGATTAGATCCCAGGCGCCCACCACCACAAACGACGGGATGATCAGAAGAAGAACGATGCCAAGGAAAATGCGCTGGTGTCGACGAACTGACTCAAACATGATGACCGTTATCTGTGTTGAAGGGTTGGCGGAGTGGACGGGACTCGAACCCGCGACCCCCGGCGTGACAGGCCGGTATTCTAACCAACTGAACTACCACTCCATATGACAAAACCACAACGGTCGTGACCACCCTGGACGGAACATTTGGTGGGTGCTGAGAGGGTCGAACTCCCGACCTACGCCTTGTAAGGGCGCCGCTCTACCAACTGAGCTAAGCA